>JAQXEV010000002.1 GCA_029250665.1 Candidatus Thalassarchaeaceae archaeon
GTTCACGCAGATGTTGCACTTCCAATTAGTAAGAGAACACACTGCTCTGGAAGCGGCTTTGAGATTCTTGCCTCTGCCTATTGGTTTGATGCCCGCAGCGGCATTTTCTGATCGGCTTGTAGGAAAATTTGGCAGTAATAACGTCGTAGCGACTGGTCTTACATTAGTCACAATTGGGATGCTGATTTTCACTACTGTAACCATCGATACTGATTACAGTAAACTTGCACTAATATTCTTACTATTGGGTCTCGGAATGGGGCTCACCATGGCACCAGCTACTACCTTAGTTATGGATTCAATTCCGGCCGATAAAGCAGGAGTTGGTAGTGCTACTAATGACACCAGTAGAGAGATTGGAGGGGCTCTTGGTATTGCGATAGGGGGGTCTGTTCTGAACGAATATTATCAAAGAAATATGGTTGTGCCAGAGGGGTTAGAATATCTGGGGCAATTACCGTTTGAATCATTCCCGGCAGCAATGGAAGAAGGAGGGGGACTGATTGCTGAAGGAAATTTTCTCGGGCTGCAATTAATTGAAAATGCTCAGTTGGCATTTGTAGAGGGGATGGTCGCTTCAGTCTACGTGGCTGCGGTAATTGCTTTCATCGCAGCCATCCTAGTAAAGCGATTTATGCCTTCGCGGGCAATCTATGATTAAGAAAATTCACTCTCGGTTGAGGACTATATGGAGTAATAGTCCAACCGGCATCAGCATGACCCCGAAGAAGACAATCCCTCGTGTTTGATTTATTCCGATTTCGTTCTCAATCGCCTTGCGCCACATCCACCTAGTGGCAATTATGTCACCGGCGACCATATGGGTCCATGCAAGAACCGTTCCCGACTCCGTCCCCAGAAGATTGACCATGGTATCCATCATGTCAGCAGGGTTTCCGGAAAATAATTCTATCATGCCGCTTGGATCAACAATTATTGTGACAAAATATGCAATTAAAGGTCCGATGAAAAGAGCATTTCCTTCCACCCATTTCGAAGTTCTTTCAGATGTGGGTTCAATCATCATAAGCAACCAAAAGGGCCCAACCCAAATCGTTGGGATTAGAAACAGTACCGCATAAATCAGTTCCATATCAATCACTCAGTGCTGCTGCAACTTCTCCGGCTTCTTCCAACTGTTCAATAGAAAACCAGTATGAGGAGGCCTTCCAAACGATATTGCCGTTTTTGTCGAGCAAAATTAGAGAGGGAGTTGGTAAATTCCCAAAAGCTTCGACGACTGAAAGATCCGAAGGCTCTCGCGTATCGAAATCAAGTGCTAGGCGCGAATGCCCATCAACAACCACCGGCCATGGTGAATAATGATCACTTGAGTTGTTTCCATAAACTTGCATTATTTGGTCTGGTGATTCGAAGTTACCGTATCTGTGAATTGTAATTGGTTGAATCATGCTATAGTTGAGATTATTTTCTCTGATTCCTTCTGACCATTCGTGGCAACCTTGACATTGCGAACTAACCCAGAACAATAGTACTGGATTTTCTTCTAATTCGGCAGTCAGGTCTAACATCGGTCCACCATCAACATCTCTTCCCAACGTGGGGAGTGTGAAGGTGTACCTCTTGTCTTCAATCTCCTCTTCTCCAAGCTCTTCTCGGTATTCTTCAGCCAAACATCCTGCGGTAGCAGACAGTAGGATTAATGCAGTCAAAAGCCCAATTATTTTCTTCATTTACCTCTCTCCCAATTTATGGCTTGATAGAACCTAATCCGCCATTGACTCCGATGATTTGCCCAGTCATCCATTCAGGGGCACCATTTACCAACCAACTTGCCACATCGGCAATTTCCTTTGCTTCACCAATTCTTCCAACTGGATGCATCAAGTCACTAATTTTCCGACTTGCATCATTCTTCAGAAGGTGTTCCGACATCGGCGTATCAGTCATTGCAGGGGCAATCGCATTGACTCTAATCCCCCGCTTTGCATAGTCTGCCGCTGAGGCACGAGTCAATCCTTCAACAGCCCCTTTTGCTGCTGCAATAGCGGCGTGATTAGTCATACCATGAGTGGCCGCTACCGAAGAAAACAGAACAATCCTACCTCCTTCACCCCTCATCATCGGAACCGCGGCCGAACGAATTGCATTGAAAGCAGTGGTGAAATTTTGGTCAATCGTATCTTGTACCTGTTCTGTGGATGTTGCATGTAGAGGTCTCAGTAGAATTGAACCAACAGCAACTACCACGGCATCAAGGCGCCCATGACGTTGAAGGATTTCTCCAACTGCTTCCTTCATCGCATCGGCATCTCTGGCATCCACAGGTAGTATTTCGAGGCCACTTATTTCCTTGCTAAGTGATTCTAGCGTTTCTTCAGTTCTACCACTTGCTACAATATTCCATCCTTGTTCGGAGAGATTATGACAAACATTGCTACCTACTCCTCCGGCGGCCCCCAATACCCATACAACAGACAATTCAGAACCTCCTTAGCATCTATCTCATTGCTTTAGGTCTCCTGAGATCAGGGAACCAAGTATCTACGCCATTCCAATCAACAGAAATTCCTAGATCGGAAATAATCAGCTTACTGCTAATCCTAGCACTCTCAAAGATTGTTGGAAGACCACTTCCTGGGTGAGTGCCGCCTCCAACTAAGTAGAGGCCATTCAATTCCTCAAAGCGATTGTGAGGGCGCCTCCAAAGCATTTGGTCTAGTCCGTGGGCTAAATTGAATACTGCTCCCCGATAGATGTCCGAAGCACCCCAATCATCAGGAGTGACGATTGTCTTACTAACCATGTGCTCTCGAAGATTTGTGAATCCCAAATGCGCCATCTGATCGATGATTAACTCAGAAAACTCTTCCCTTTCATGCTCCCAGACAATACTTGGATCAGTGTTGGGTACAGGAACTAAAACATAGAGTGTGGATTGGCCGGTTGGAGCCATGCTTGGGTCGGTGATGCAAGCGTTCTGTACGTAAATAGAGGGATCATTCCAAGGAATTCTGTGATTGTCGATATTCACCAAACTATTCTCATAATCTGCAGAGGCATAGATTTGGTGATGGGGCTCATCGTATAGTTTGTCGACTCCAAGATAAAGCATGAAAGTCGAGCAAGAATACGATTTCTTCTGTAACTTTTCATCTGACCACTTCTTTCGCTTTTGGTTAGGAATCATGGTTGTCATAGCATGACCAAAGTCTGCATTCATGATGACCTTTTCAGCCATATAATCAACATTCTTTGTTCGCAATCCTTTGACGGTCTTACCTTCGATGATGACTTCATCGACCTCGGTCTCTAATTCGAACAGAACCCCCATCTCTCTGGCAATTTCTCCCATCCTAGCGGTAATTGACCCAAGACCACCTTTAGCATGAAAAATCCCATGCTCGTACTCCAAGAATGCTAGGATAGTGAACAGTGATGGCGCATGAAAAGGACTCATTCCAAGATATTTGGTTTGGAAAGACATGGCCAATCTAACTCGCTCATCGTCGAATAATCGTTCGAGGTCGGATGCAACGCTGGCCCAGGGTTTCAGCACGGTCGCCGCGGAAAAGGCGCGCTTGGAAAGCAAGTCAGATGGCCCCTTCCAAGGTGTTTTCAGACAACCCTTTGAACGGTCCAATTTTCTTCTATTCTCAGTGATATAGCGCTTGAATCCCTCGGCGTCTTTGTCGCCAGATAATTCCCTTACCCTTTCTGTCATCGCCTCTAAATTACAGGTGGCATCGATAGAGCCTCCCTTGCCAAAGACAAGACGATATGAGGGGTCTAGAGGTATCAGCCCAAGCTCCTCATGAGCATCCATTCCTATGGCTTGAAAAATTTCCTCGATAACCTCAGGATAATGGAAAAAGGTAGGGCCCCTATCGAACTTGAATCCGTCATGTTCGACGATTCTTGTCCTCCCTCCTATGAAAGGGGTCTTTTCGATAACTCTGACCTTCAAACCGCTGTGGGCCAGTAGAAGGGCGGAAGCCAGACCGCCAGGTCCGGCACCAACAATCAAGATATCTTGCTCCCTGTTAATTGAGTTCTCGGACTCAAGAGAAAGGGGGGGGGATTGCATGCTCATTCCTCAAGAGTGATACTGATCACGCCGAGAGTTGACATCAGCACGTTTGCCTTTTCGAAGGCGGTTAAACTAAGTCGCTGCGATACAACATCTCCACACAATCTCTCTGCCTGCTTTACTAATTGTGAGTAGACTGAAATCATGATAGTCGGACTCTTTCTGGAGTCCGTGTGTATCATTGGAAGTAGTTTAACGGCCTCTTCTCTGTGTGCCTTGCATCTCTCGATGTAGTCTTGCATGAATTCCTGCCAATTAGGATTCGAGGCGAGGCTTGGGCTGGATAAATCAGAGGAAGTAAGACCATATGATTGCAATTCAGCAATCGGAAGGTAAATCCTTCCGGAAGCAAGATCGGATTGAATATCACGAAGAATATTCACCATTTGCAAGAAAATTCCCATTTCATCTGCGTAGTGTTCAGCCTCTTGATCATCATACCCATACAGATGGAGGAGGCAGAGTCCGACGGAAGAAGCGACATTGTAGCAATAGCCACGGAGGTCTTCATAAGTCTGGTAATTTGTTGGATATAGGTCATCTTCCATTCCAACGATTAGTGAATTAAGGTGCTGAGATGGAATATTGAATTTCTCAATAGTGTGCCAGAATGCTAAGAAAAATTTCTCTTCTGGATATGGAGCATTTGTCAACGGTTGAATGTTGTCTCGGAGATAAATAAGAGCACAAAGTCGAGTGATATGGGCCTCATGATCTAAAGTACCACGAGACCCATGCTTGTCATCCAAATACTTGGATCTCTGCAGCGCCCTCAAGCGTAGTGAACCCATTTGTTGGGGAGTGAAATTGGAGAAATCAGGCAACCAGTCACCATCTGCAACATCATCTACTCTTCGACAAAATGCATACAGCGCTTTTATCCCCTCGCGCTTTTCTTTGGGAAGTGTTCTGAATGCCCTTAGGAATGAGGATGAAGACTCATTTGCAATCCTCTCACATTCGAGGTAGGACTGGTTTAATGTCGCACTGTCATTCCTAAAGACATCGCCTATCATGCATCGGCATCAACCATGCTCTGTATATAATGAAGTGTTTAGAAAAATTAACTATAATTCTACGAAAGAATCAATTTGCATAGGGTGGATCAGGTTCGGGAATCAAAAGACAGGTGCGAAACTCCTCAAGATATGGGCTCATTGAAAGAATAAGTTTGACATCAGGGTGAGTTCGGATGACTAACCCATCGAGATACATCAGTGCACGTATGATGGGAAATGCCTCTTCTCCGAATACTGCACCTGCCTCCTCCACGGCGCATCTAACAGTTTTCATCATAATTTGAGTAAGGCTCTGCTCCCTTACAGAACGCATCTCAAAGTCGTGGTAAATCTGGTGCATCTTGTTCATGTACCTCTCCTTGCGCATCTCGTCGAGATTCTCCTCCGAAAGCCCGAGGAGCGACTGGAATGCATCATCATAATCGCTGTTGGATAGATGTTCAAAGAATCTGAAAAGAGAACTGCTGACATGTTTTGGAGCGTGGCAAATCGCCCCATTATCGATGAAGACAAACATTCCATCATCATCGATAATACAATTCCCAGGATGCAAGTCGCCATGGAACGTTCCAATACCAAATAGGTAGGCGCCGTGTATCCGGAACAGATCTAGCAAAGTCGACCAGGACAAGGAGCCTGCATCAATACCATCCTCTAGCGAATCTCCCCTGATGAATTCGGAAACCAGTACGTGTTCATTTGATAATTCGCGGTAGTACTTTGGGAATCTGAGCCTGTGCATTTGGAATGTGTCATCAATATCCAATTGAATTTTCTTTAATTCCTCGGCACCTGAAATCTCATTTCGTAAATCGAGCTCTCTCGTTGTGTAATCCGCGACGTGATTTAGTAAAGCAACTGGATTGCCGACCTTGCGCAACTTAGGCATGAAGATTAAGAAAATTCCCAACCATCTTCGCATTCGCCTTACATCGCGGCGGAAAGCCTTCTCGTTCTGGGCCTTGATGACCTTGATTACAACATCCTCACCAGTCTTCAGACGGGCTCGGTGGACTTGCCCGACAGAAGCGGCTGCGATTGGAATTTTGTCTATATTCTCAAAGACATCGAAGAACCCATCAGGAGCTCTCGCCTCGAGATTCGCGAACACTGCCTCGGATGGAATACTGGCTGCGTGCTGATACAATTGCTGTAATTGTCGGCACTTGTCGACTGGGATTATATCGCTTCTCAATGCAAAAATTTGGGCCAACTTTACTGCAAGCAATCCTTGGGATTGAATCCAATCTAAATCAGCCGGCCCAGACTTGAGAATCTGACGCATGAACTTGACGAATGTCCAGACTCGCATATCAGGTGAGCGATCCGTTCACAATATCAAGTGCTGTTTCAGACTTCTAAGAAATACAAAATTTAGAAATGGGAAATTTCAATTGTTTATTTCGATTGTTTGGAAAGCCAACTAGGTGTCCACCAATTCGCCTTCCCAAGTAAGCGCATTGTCGAAGGAACTACGATTGCTCGCACAATTGTAGCATCTACAATAACCGCAACAGCAAGAGCAAATCCTATCGATTTGATGATTAAAACGTCTGCGAGGATAAATCCGAAGAATACCGCTACCATGATTGCAGCTGCGCCCGTGATTAGGCTACCAGAGGCCTGCAACCCCTCTGCAACTGCCTGGGTATTATCTCCCGTCTCTTCCCATGCTTCATGGATTCTGGACAGCATCAACACCTCATAGTCCATCGACAGCCCAAATGCAATTCCGAATACCAATGGCGGCACAACCAGATCGAGGGGTTGGGCGGAATAATTCAGAACACCAGAAAGTAAGCCGTCTTGGAAAACAACCACGATTATTCCGAAAGAGGCGGACACAGAAAGTATATTCATCAAGATTGCCTTTATTGGCACTAAAATAGAATTAACCTGTACGAAAACGAGCAATACTGTCAATAGAAGAACGAAAGCGAGAACCGCTGGAATTCGTTCCTTCAGGTGGTCTTTCAACTCCACCTCAAAGGCACTCCAGCCACCGATTAGTACCTCCATGTCCTCGTCGTCGGCAATATCCATCATTTCTCTCACAATACGCTCCGATTCGTCTGAACCACTTCTGTGTTGGACTGGGACTGAAAGCCGTATGATATTCTCGGAGACGGAGGCTGCCCATTCCTCTTGCGCATCTTGCGGCCATTCCGAGAATTGTCGTTCAAACAAAGCAGAGTTACAAATTGGATGCGTTACTCCTATGACTCCTTCAATTTGGCTAATCTGTTGGCACAGTGGTACAACTCGTTCGGAATATTCTTTCGAAAATGGTTCGTCTCCCTCATCAAACACGATAACAATAGGGATACTAGAAGCAGTGTAGGCTGGGAATTCCTCGGTTAGAATCTCAAAACCAACCCTAGATTCCATATCGGGCGGCAGGGCCTCAATACCCCCTGCACTGAGTTCTACGCGAAGGAATGGAGAGGCAGCAAGAAGGAGAACTACTAGTGCTGGTACTAACCATCGAAGAGGATTTTTCATTACCTTGATTGAGAGTTTCTTCCAAAAATCAGTCTTACGGTTTGCACCTGGAATTGGAACCGGAAGAGAATTGATCCTGGGGCCAAGGTAGGATAGCATTGCAGGTAGGACTGTGAATGAGTAGAGCATTGCCGCAGCAACTGCGAGGAATGCCCCCATCCCCATCGATGGCATGTGAGTTGCTTCGAAGTAGAAGAGGCTGCAAAGGCCAACGGCAACTGTTGCACCGGAGAACATTACTGCTCTACCTGCTGTATCCATCATTGTAGCAATAGCAGCCTCTGTCGATTCACCTTTGGCGATCTCTTCTCTGAATCTACTAATCATGAATAAACTGTAGTCAATTGACACAGCAATTCCAATCAATGAAATCATGCTGACGGAATATTCTGTCAAGCCGAAAAACCACCAATCTGAGATCCAATAACTAATTCCCGTGGCCAGGGCAACCATCAACAAAGCCACCACTAAGGGAAGCATTGCAGCGGTGAATGTTCCAAACACAAAGAGGAGAATAATCAAAGAAATCGGAAGGCCAATTACCTCTGCTCGAATAGTATCATTTTTCATCGCTGTATCGAAATCGTTTCCAATAATCAGGCTACCAGTAACAGTGACTTCAAGGCTCTCGCTTTCAATTGATTTCAATGCCGAAATCATATTGTTAAGCTCGGATTCAGACCCCCCTACTGAGAGATAAACTGCAGTTCTTTTACCATTAGAAGAGCTGTGAGTTGCAATCACTTGTTGATTGGTTGGGTCGTCGTAAATAGTCGAAATACTAACAATATCAATTTCTAGTTCTCGTATCGATTCTATGAAAACCTCGACTTCGGCTTGAAACTCTTCTTCCTGCCATGTCATCTCTTCATGGGAGAGAATGTATGTGACTGTGTTGGAAGCTGAAACTGTTAACTGTTCATCAATTAGACTCAATGCCTTACCTGAATCGGTTGTTGGAGGTGGTGCATTACCATCGATGAAGTTCTCTCCCTGACTGAGGAGGACCCCCGAAAAGAGCAAGGAAACTGCGACGAGAGCTAGAACTGCTCTGCGGTTTTGGTGGACATACAATCCGAAACTGTACAAGCGAGTCATGATGCTGTTTGCTCGGCTGAAATTGCAGTTATAAGCGAGTGTTTTCGATTCCTTCGGAAAAGAATTGGAAAATCAAAAGCTAACCTAATCTTCGATTTAACTCAGACAACAACCGGCTGGGGATCTCAGAGCCAATTGTCCTTCGTTCCCCATCTGGATGATCAAAGGACAATGATGTTGCGTGGAGGCACAGGCGATTCACACTCGCCTTACCAAAACCGTGCCTCGTATCTCCAGCAACTGGGCACCCGAGATTTGCCATATGCAATCTGATTTGGGCTCGGCGTCCGGTGTCTATTTTGATGCGGATGAGGCTGTGAGCTGGCCCTTCTTTCTCGAGCCCCCAATTTGTAATCGCCTCTCTACCACCTCTTCTTCCATCCTCAACCAAGCGTACTCGCTTGTCTTTTGTCTCAAGTATTCGTAGAGTCTCCACTCCAGAATCCGCAGGCGGTTTTCCATGTACTACCGCGTGATAGATTCGCTCTACTGAGCGGTTTTTGAATTGTTTTTGGAGCATGTCTTTGGTTTCTGCAGAACGCGCGAAAATCATACATCCAGATGTCTCTCTATCGAGTCTGTGAACTAAGTGTGTGCGGGTTCTACCATTTTCCCAAGCCCATTTAGCGACTCGGTCATACATCGTATCTACTTCGCCTCTGTCGGTTGCTACCGAAAGAAGACCTGCTGGTTTGTCTGCAAGGATTACTTCAGCATCGGAAAACAAAACCTCGGGGTCCGGAATTATTTCTTTGGGTTGAGTCAGTGGTTTGTCGCCATCTGCTTTCGAAAGTACTTCCACCAACGAGCCTTTTGCCACTTTCATATTTGCCCGGGTTGCCTTCTCTCCATCGACTCTGACTCGTCCATGATCTACCATTCGGCGAAGGGAGTTTCGTTTGGCTGTGGGGTGAAGTGATGCTAGAACATCGAGGAGGATTGTGGCCTCTGTGGTTTCGACAGAGGGGTCCGGCATGTGCTTGCCAATAGGCCCTACTCATCAAACTGACCGTTACTTCCACCATTGTAGAACTTCAAGCGTTGGACTAACGCCGAATTTCTCCTTCCAAATCTGCCGTGCAGAGGACTTCATATTGAACGGCATAGACCTCATCAGATTCTCGAAAATCGACTCGGCTATATCTCTTGATTCTCCCTTGTCCTTAGGATTGATTACAGAAATGATTAGATCGATTAATTCGACCAGTTCTTCCTTGGTATTCGGCTCTGATTTGTCTAACAATGCCAATGCTAACGGGTCCAACACACCATCGGGGTCGAGTTTGTTGTTTGTCTCGAATTCCATCAAAGCGGCTTTTGTTTGGGAGCCAAAGTGACCGTCGACAGTCAAATTGGAATTTGACATCTTGTTGAGTAATTCTTGCAGCCTCGAGACGTCCTTACCTTTGTTTCCCTCGTGCAGAATCCTAGAGCCTAATTCATCTACATACGGAGGAGGAGGGGAATTCTGAAGTCCGAGGAAAATAGCTTTGAGGGAATAATAGGTTGGAGCGGAAGCGACAAAACCTACTGCAGGAATTGCAATCCAGGAAAAGGTCCAGTATAGTTCTCGACTCCCCATATCATAATTATCTGAAATGCCTAGAGAGCCTTCGACCCAAGTGAGTAAATCAAAAGAGATCAAGGCAAGCATAAACCAGAATGTTGCAAAAGGAAGTGCGAAAAGCCAACCAGCCATCTCATTCCTGCGCCATTCGGGTGTGGGGGAAATACTCCACCAAAGAAAGAGGAATCCTAGTAGGAATGGAAATATCGCTCCGAAATTGGCGATTGGAGTTAGAAGGCCCCACCAAATCTCGCCATTTTGGAATTCTGCTTCGGGACAATACGCGCACTTTCCAAGCCATATTGTGTTCAGAAAAGGGAGTTCCCAGACAAAAAACGCAAACAAAAACCAAGGAACTCCAAGCACTACTGAGAGGGAACTAGGGAGGGAAAGGGATGCTTCTGAAACTGGATATGATTCCTTTTCTTCCTTGGTGAGTTTGTGCCATGGCTTGCCAATGTGCTGCACCTCGACTACTGGTGGCGCATCTGGCATTGATTTAGCGAAAAGAAAAGAGAATATGGATGTTGTTTAGGTGAAAGTCTAAACTGGTTTGACCTCTTTTCCGGTTGTCATGATAAAGTTCTCAATACAAACAACTTCAATTGATTCGAGTAATACAAGGTGGCGAGGGAAGTATGTTCCTAGACTCATTGAACTGGCGGAAGCGTTTCGTCGAGGAAACCCCTGGAGACAGTATCTCGGGGGGCGGACCTAGGCAAGTTCCCGGTGCGTGTTGGTCGAAAGTCGACCCTTCTCCCGTTCCGAACCCTACCCTCCGACTATGGTCTAATGAAATGGCCGAGATGTTAGGAATCGAAAGGGGGGGAGTGGCGTTTCTTGGTGGTAATAGAATAGCCGATGGAATGGTGCCCTTCGCCCAACGTTATGGGGGGCACCAATTTGGAAATTGGGCAGGACAACTAGGAGATGGGCGAGCGATTACATTAGGCGAAGTTGATGCTGGTGAGCAAATCTTAGAGCTGCAACTCAAAGGGTCGGGAATAACTCCATATTCTCGCTTTGCAGATGGTAAAGCCGTTCTTCGTTCCTCTATTCGAGAGTTTCTCTGCAGCGAGGCCATGCATCATCTAGGGGTCCCAACAACCCGCGCGCTGTCTCTTGTCACCACAGGGGAAGATGTGATACGAGATATTCTCTACAATGGCAATCCTGCGCCCGAAGACGGAGCGATTGTTTGTAGGATTGCTCCGAGTTTCATTCGATTTGGAAGTTTTCAAATCCACGCATTGGATGGAAATAGAAGTGCTTTAGAGCAACTTGCACGACACTCTGTAAAACATCATTTCCAAGGACATTCAATAGACGATGACGAGGGTATACTCGAGTGGACAAAGCATATCGCAAGAGAAACTGCTTTGATGGTTGCACATTGGATGAGGGTTGGTTTTGTTCACGGAGTAATGAATACTGACAATATGTCCATTCATGGGTTAACCATCGATTATGGCCCCTATGGGTGGATTGAGGACTTTGATCTCGGATGGACCCCGAACACTACCGACGCAGGGATGAAAAGATACAGGTTTGGCAATCAAGCGGATATTGGAGGTTGGAATATGGCTCGGTTTTTGGAGGCAATTTCCCCATTAATGGATAGTCCAGAGAAACTCAACGATGTACTGGATGTTTACTATCACACATACGAAAAGTTTCACACAAAGATGTGGATGGATAAGATTGGCGTTGATAATTTCGATGAAAGGGAGATCGGTTTGGTTTCAGAATTGATTGCTTTACTAGAGGGTACAGAAATTGATATGACGATATTTTTCCGATTGTTATCGAACATAGAGGAACCCGAAATTGAACATCTAAAATTTGCATTTTACAACATAGAAGAGGTTTCGATGAAAGAATGGGAAGGTTGGTTAATCAAATGGTGGAGTGGGCTAGAAGGATCTCCAAATAGGCAAAAAATGAGGGAGACAAACCCGAAATACGTCCTACGAAACTGGATGGCTCAATTGGCTATAGATGCAGCAGAAAAAGGAGATTTTAACGTTGCAGATGAACTCTATGATTTGTTAAAATTGCCTTACGACGAACAGCCGGAATACGAAGCGAAGTGGTTCCAAAAGAGGCCGGAATGGGCGAAGAATAGAGTTGGCTGTTCTATGCTTTCTTGTTCAAGCTAATCTGCCATTAGAGGATATTATCTTCAACATATTTGACTGCGTTTCTAAAGATTGCCATACCCTCGCCTTCCCCATGCTCGATTTCTTCCCTTGTCCAAGTGGCACCTAACCATGTGGAGTGATTCGCCTCTGGGTGTGGCATCAGCCCGAAGACGAGGCCGGAGGGGTCACAGACGCCTGCGATATTGTGCCAGCTCTGATTGGGTGAGATCGGGTAAGGGAGGACTTGATCGCTGGCGCTCGGGTATTCGCTGTCTGGGTCGACGTAGCGCACGACGAGTTGCCCTGACTCTGCCCAATCATCGAGGAGTGCGCGGTCGGCGGTGACAAACTTCCCCTCTCCGTGGCGTACCGGCACACGCATGCGAGTCAGCCCCTTGGTCCAGATACACGGACTGTTCTGATCGAATTCGAGGGTTGCCCAACGGTTCTCGTAATGTCCGCTATCATTGAGTGCAAGAGAGGCAGTCTGTGTCAGGCTGACGTCTTCGTCGCCCGGAAGTAGGCCCATCTTGACTAGGACTTGGAAGCCATTACAGATGCCGATAACCGGTTTGCCTGCCTGTACGAATCTGCGAACCTGTTCGCGCAGACCGAAGCGGAGTCGGTTACCCATCAGGCGACCACTACCGAGGTGATCTCCGAAAGAAAACCCTCCCGGCACGGCCATAATTTGGTAATCGTCGAGAGTCATTTCACCGTTGACGAGACGATTGACATGAACTCGGTCGGCCTTTGCTCCCGCCATTTCGAAGACGGCCATCGTCTCGATCTCACAATTGATTCCGAAGCCGGACAATACTGCTACACGGACTTCGGCGCTCATTGTGGACCACCTCCGTCTAAGGCACCTTTCCAGGCGGCTCGCAGAGCCGCCATCGAAGAGGAAAGAATTGCTTCATCTCCGTTTTTGAAAGTAATTTTGTCGCCTGCCTCAACAGTGCCTAATGCATGGCAGGAGTGGCTGCCCATAGCGGCTTCGAATGCGTCGCAGTGCTTCGATTCTACGCTCACCACGATTCGTCCTAGGGACTCTCCGAAAAGCGCACCCCATGAGTCAATATCCCCGCCGCCCATCGTCGAAGTGAGGTTGATGGTGGCGCCGGAATCCGAACCGAAGCAACACTCAGCAACCGCTGCTGCCAGCCCACCATCGCTACAATCGTGGGCGCTTGCAACCAAGCCCTCACTCATGGCAGCGGTTAGCGCACGATACATCGCGAGGTTGCGTTCAGCATCGATTTCAGGGACTTGCCCCCCTATACCCGATTCGCCATTGGATTCGTCTCTCAAGAGGTATGAGAGTTCACTCGCGCCCAATTCCTGATGAGTTTGTCCACACAAATAGATGCGATCTCCGACCGACTTGAAATCGCTCGATACTGCCTTGCGAACATCCGAGTGATTCCCAATCAAACTGAAGAGAATAGTTGGCGGGATGCTAATCTTCTCGCCGTGCAAAGTGGCATCATTCTTCATCGAATCTTTTCCACTAATGCACGGCAGATTGTAGGCTCGGCATACGTCATCCAGAGCGCGATTTGCTCGCACCAATTGGGCGAGCTTGTAGCGTCCGTCTGGGGTTTTGGCCGACTCGACAGGGTCGGGCCAGCAAAAATTGTCCAAGCCGGCGATTAGGTCGAGGTCAACCCCCACGCAGACAGCATTGCGAAGCGCCTCATCGATGCTGGCGGCGGTCATCGCGTAAGCATCGATGTCAGAATAACGTGGAACAATACCATTCGAAATCACAGCACCTTGGGTCTGTCCCTGAATAGGGGCGATTACTGCAGCATCGCCAGGAGCGTCATGATTCACTCCACAAAATGGTTTGATTACTGATTGAGCGATGACCTCGTGATCGTAGGAACGGACCCACCATTCCTTGCTAGCAACATTCGGCCTCGCCATCAAACGTCGAAGGATGTCGCCCCGTCCTTCAGCGTCGACATCAGGGAATACGATTGGGTCGTGCTCGGGGGGCGCCCACTCGGATTCAAGTTGTAATTGGGGGCAGCCATCGTGCAGGAATGAGATTGGGAGATGAGCAACCACATTCGAATCCATCCGCACTACAAAGGCGCCTGAATCGGTGAAAGTGCCAACCGCGGTGGCTTCAACCTCGTGCAGATCTGCAAGCGCCTCAAATGCCGCGCAGTCGGCCGGACTTACGCCAACCGTCATCCTCTCTTGTGACTCCGAGACAAGAATTTCCCACGGGCTCAGGCCGCCCTGCTTCAGCGGGACCACGGCGAGGTTCAAATCAGCCCCACCAGTCAACTCAGCCAGCTCACCAACTGAGCTAGAGAGTCCGCCTGCGCCATTGTCAGTGATGACCTGTATCAGCCCTTCATCGCGAGCCTCGAGAATCATATCAACCATTTTTTTCTGGGTGATTGGATCTCCTATCTGCACTGCTGAACTTGGACTCTCCTCGGTTAATTCTAGGCTAGAAAAGGTCGCACCGTGAATACCATCAGAACCGACTCGTCCTCCAACCATGTAGACCACATCTCCTGGGGTCGGCGTCTTGTCATGGGATTCCCTACCATCAGGCAAGCGCCGCGGCATCATACCAACAGTTCCACAGTAAACTAGTGGCTTGCCCAGATATCGATCATCAAAGATGATCGCACCATTTACGGTTGGAATACCTGACTCATTTCCTCCCGCGCGCACCCCTGCATGAACGCCGCGGAATACCCGAGAAGGATGGAATAATCCCTCAGGTATGTTCCCTGAATAGTCGGGCGGGCCAAAACAGAAAACGTCAGTATTGGCAATTGGCCTTGCTCCGAGGCCCGTCCCGAGAATGTCGCGATTGACGCCGACAATTCCAGTCATTGCCCCGCCGAAGGGGTCCAGAGCGCTGGGTGAGTTGTGGGTTTCAGCCTTCATACAGAGACTCCAATCATCATTCCAAGCGATTACTCCGGAGTTATCATGGAAGATCGAAAGAAGCCAATCGACCTCCGATTGAATGTCCAAAGTCGGCTTCATGATGTGCGTCTTGAATAGCGAATCAATCGTCGAATCCTCGCCGGTCTCAGTATCGACATGGTGAATTTTTGCTGCGAAAATCTTGTGTGAACAATGCTCAGACCACGTCTGCGCAAGACACTCCAATTCTGCGTCTGTGGGTGCCTCGGCTGGCAAGCCCAATGCCTTCCTCGCCTCGCGAGTCTCCGACTCTCGGTAGTGCGCTTGAATCGCCTTCATCTCATTGAGATTGAGGGCGAGTAGCCCTGATTCTGATATTTCGAT
>JAQXEV010000069.1 GCA_029250665.1 Candidatus Thalassarchaeaceae archaeon
GGTTTGACTGGGGCTACGGTTGAGGGCATTGGGCGAGCCTCGAAGTATCTGTTGATTCGGCTCGACAACGGCTTGACTTGGTTGAGTCATTTGGGAATGACTGGGGTTTGGACTATCGATGCTGATGGAGAAGGCAAGCACGACCACGTGTATGTTGAATTCGACGATGGTGCGTTGACTGCGACTTACACCGACCATCGTCGCTTCGGAATCATGGACCTCTTCGAGACGGCTGATGAAGCCGACCACAAGTTACTGGCTGGGCTCGGCCCGGAACCACTGACTGAGGAATTCACACCCGAGGCTCTCAAGGCGGGTTTACACGGTCGGCGCAGCCCGATCAAAACCGTGCTGCTCGATCAGCGTGTGGTCGCCGGACTAGGCAATATCTACGTCAGCGAAATTCTCCATCGCGCTGGTATTTCTCCACTCAAAACTGCGGCGGACGTGGCGGGAAAGAGTGGGCGTATCGTTGGTGCAATCGAGCGTATGTGGGAGCAAACGAACAAGGTAATATTCGAAGCGATTGAGGCTGGCGGTTCTACGATTTCGGACTTCCGCGGGGTCGATGGCTCTGGTGATTTAGGTTACTTCCCTCACCAATTCACGGTCTTCAATCGTGAGGGCGAGGAATGCAAGCGTGAGGGCTGTGGCGGTACAGTTCGCCGTATCGTTCAGTCAGGCCGTTCGACCTTCTATTGCTCTCGCTGCCAGAATTGAATCCGCATCGTTTTTGCTTAGGACATCAACCAACTGACTACTGGGAGTTGCATCCTAACGGGGGTCATTCTGACGAGCATCGGTAATCCCTTATTCATCCAACCGGGGATGACTTCACGGCGTCCCTTACGCATTGCCTTCACCGCTACTTTTGCGACTTTGTCTGCTGGTACTGCACCGGTCATTTCCATGGTTCCAAGTTCCATGCCGGCAACTTTCTGGAAGCCAGTTACAACGAATCCGGGGCAAAGTGCGGTGACTGTGACTCCTGTTCTCTTCAATTCAGAGTGCAACGCGCGCGTGTACGAGAGAACGTAGGCTTTGGTTGCACAATATACTGCCATATTCGGGCCGGGCTGGTAGCCTGCGATTGAGGCGACATTGAGAATCCGGCCCGAGTCGCGTGCCTTCATCACAGCGGAGTAGTGGCGCGCGAGGTGAGTGAGTGCTCTGACATTGAGATCGATCATGTTGAGTTGGCCGGCTTGGTCAAGATGTGCGTGCTTACCCACGAATCCGAAGCCGGCATTATTGACGAGAATGTCGATTTCACCAGACTCCTTGATGACATTCTCAACGCCGATCTGGTCAGTCAGGTCCGCAATAACCACTTTCACATCTATTCCATAGGCCTCAGTCAATTCTTCTGCAAGGGCCTCAAGTTCGACTCTTCTTCGTGCAGTAATCACTAGATTGCACCCTTGTGAAGCCAGCACTCGTGCGATCTCTCGACCTATACCACTTGAAGCGCCGGTAACCAATGCCTTCTCCTTCCCTGGCGATAACATGGCCACCCCAAAGGGGTCATACTAATCAACTGATTCTCAATCGAATAATCTTGAAATCTCAAAGGTAGAAGATGCAGAATATATGATAAGTTGAATTTTTACTTACCATTATTGAGTCATAAGTATCTTTGGCGATTGATGTGTTTAACAAAACGAATTGTTGATAGACCCTCTGCGCGACTGTATATTTTACCTCCAAGTGGTACCGGCAAGATGGGAAATCGACCTCAGCCATAAAGGCTGAACGATTGCCCAATATGAGCCTAAACCGCTTGTTGGATTGACTAATTCGAGATGAGAAATATGGGCACAAATACAATTGGCAGACAAAGCTGGACACTGACAGCGGTGCGCGACTTCAAGTCGGCGCTGGACGAAGACATAGAGTGGGAGGAATTTTCCTACGGAAGAACATCAGATGAACTTGAAGAAGAAGACAGGAGAACTGCATTTCTACCATCAGGTATAGTATACCTACTTGTAAGAGCGAATTTGACCTCCGAGGCATTAGAGTCGGGATTCGTTACGGAAATGTGCTCCTACCCAAAAAGCGGAGACGGATGGGTTTGTTTCGAAAGGATAGTTCTCAGTTCGATACATCCCCCCTTTGGTCCTACTATTGCTCGCTATGCAGTTGAGGATGGAGAGGATTCTGTTGAGATGGTTCAACTAAGGTGTGGCGAGTCACTTCCAAAGAAAATTTGGCTTCGTGTGGTGGAATTGGATCCGAGTACAATGGCATGGTTGATTGATTCCGAACTATCGCTTGGAAAGTCCAAAGACCAATCAACTCTCGATGATTGGTGCGATATTGGAGAGGTTACAAGGAATGCAAGAAACAAACCATGGGAGCGTAAACAACTAACTCTACCTGGACCCCCTAGTAAATCGTACAAATTCCGCTGAGAATGTTGATGGGCGTTCGATTCTCGCCATAAGCCATGTCTGAGCACTCGCTACAAAACAAACTGATTGCCGAATTCATCGGGACCTTCTTCCTAGCCCTGACAATTTGTACCGCCGCGGTGCATGGTTCAGCAGGTGAATATGCACCATTCGCTATCGCCGCTACCCTCATGGTGATGATTTACGGACTTGGGCACGTCTCTGGAGCACACTTCAACCCGGCTGTAACTGTTGGAATTTGGCTGCGTGGTGCGTGTGAGAAGGATGAGGTCGCACCGTACATCGCGGTGCAGGTCATCGCCGGAGCCGCGGCTGCTCTTGTATCTGCTAACCTACTAATCACTGATCCGAGTGTCACTGCGCTTGAGCTCGATATGACTCAAACGATTGGTGCAGAATTCCTCTACACCTTCGCACTCGTCTTCGTGATTCTGAACGTTGCAACGAGCGAAGCGACCGCTGGCAACGGATACTACGGTGCTGCGATCGCCTTCGTTGTGCTCGCCGGTGCTTTGACCGTTGGCGGCATATCTGGCGGTTCGTTCAATCCGGCTGTTACTGGCGCTTTGTTCACCTCAGGTGCGATTGAGGCCGCCGACATCTGGATGCACCTTGTGCCGCAATTGGTAGCCGGTGTCGTAGCAGCTCAAGCATTCAAGGCGACTCAATAAAACGAAATCATTGACCAAGCCATGAATTTCCCTCTTCCAAATGCTCATCACAAAAATTCTTGTTGGTATGCATATTTCGGCATCGCTTCTGACCAATCCAATACTTGCATCGGCTTGTTGAATATACTGTTTCAACTGACGAATAAATCGAACCATTGGTCTGAATTTTACCAGATGCAGTCTCGTGTTGTGAAGTGCTTGAATCCAATTCTCCCAAATTAAAACTAATCAGAGCGACTCCAATGATTGTCTGAATTGATAAGATAATGAGAGGCCTTGGGTACATTTCGTATTTACATTCTTCGACACCTAATGCATCACATACATCTCGCTGATTTGCTAACAATTCCAAAAAAGATAACCACTCAAGTACAGACATCAACAAAACCAAGAGGCCTATTACCAAAGTCAAAGATTGGATTTTTCCCGTTACTTCTTTCATTCCTTTTTCCTCTTTTTCCAGTGATTGACTTTTCATCACATATTGCGCCGGAACTTTCCACCGGTCTCAAACAAGGCCTGTGTGACTTGCCCAACGGAACAGTATTCGACGATATCCATCATCACTTCGAACAGGTTGCCGCCATCGCGAGCAACCTGTTTCAGCCGAGCAATCCCTTCCTCAGCCTTCGCCGCGTGCTCGGCCTTGAATGCCGCATTGCGCTCGATGACCATGCGCTTCTCTCCCTCATCCGAGCGTGTAACCTCTACATCGAAAGCATCGGCTTCATCCGCCGATAGGCTTGCAGCATCTGGATTAATGAAAGTGTTCACACCGACAATTGGCAGCTCACCAGAGTGCTTTCGATGCTCGTAAACCATCGATTCATCCTGAATGCGGTTACGCTGGTAATTCACCTCCAAAGAGCCCAGCACTCCGCCGCGTCGATGCATTTCCTCGAAGACCCGCAGAATCTCCTCCTCGACGCGGTCGGTAAGCCAAGTTGACAGATGTGAGCCTTGCATCGGATTCTCATTGGCGAGCAATCCGTATTCCTTTGAGAGAATCATCTGGATCGCCATCGAATCGCGCACGGTCTCTTCAGTGGGAGTTCCAAATGCCTCATCGCGCGAATTCGTGTGCAGCGAGTTGGCATTGTCAGCTAGTGCGTAAAGCGCCTGCAGAGTAGTCCTGTAATCGTTGAAAGTGAATTCCTGAGCGTGCAGACTTCGCCCACTCGATTGAATGTGATATTTCAGTTGCTGACCGCGATGCCCAACACCGTAGATATCCCGCATCGCAATTGACCAAATCCTGCGTGCGACCCGCCCTATCACAGCGTATTCAGGGTCCATTCCATTCGAGAAGAACCAACTGAAATTACGCAGGAATTTGTCGGGGTCGAGCCCACGGGCTCGGAACAATTCGACATAAGTCAGGCCGTTGCTCAGCGTCAGCGCAGCCTGAGTAATCGGGTTCGCTCCGGCTTCGGCGATGTGGTAGCCCGAGATAGATACGAAGTAGTGGTTGCGGACATTGTTTTGGACGTAGAATTCGGCGACATCCCCCATCATTCTGAGAGCCGTATCGAGATTGAAAACTAGAGTGTTTTGTCCCATAGATTCCTTGAGTTGGTCGGCTTGCACTGTGCCGCGTACCGTGCTCAAAGCCCTCGTCTTAATCTCCGCCTTCTCAGCATCATTCGGGGGCCTTCCATTCTCGCTTTCGAATAAGCGGTTTTGCTGTTTTATCGCGACGTTGAAGAAAGCAGCCAAGTGCCACCAATAATTGCCATTGATGGTCTTCGAGGTGGAAGTGTTTGGTGCGCACAAATCGAAGCCTTCGAAGAGCATTTCCATCTCGTCAACGGTTGAAATGCTGACTCCCGATTCGCAGACCTTCCCGAAGATGTCGAGCCGGGTCTGCGGGTCTCTGCCGTAAAGTGAAGGTGAGTCGAAGGCCGTGCTGAGTCGGTTGAATGGCTGGCCTTCGGAGAGGAAATGAAAGCGCTTGTTGGTGCGCTCGGCGCTGCCTTCACCAGCAAACATTCTGATTGGAATTTCATCCTCGCGCTTGAATGGAAAAACGCCTGCTGTGAATGGGAATGCCCCGGGAACGTTTTCGGAACGGATCCACTCCATCTTTTCACCCCAATCTTGGGTGTCAGGGAGTGCTACTCTAGGCATGTCGAGGCCACTGAGTGTTTCGGTTGTAGTATCCACTGGAATTTCTTTGCCTCGAACCGTATAGGATGCTTGTCCTGAGCGGTAGGCTTGGGCTCGCTCGTCGAACTCACTGAGAATTTCCCAAGCGCTCTCTGGGACTCGCTTGCGGATTTCTTCTGCTTCGGCCGTGAGATCGGCTGCAGAGGTGAGTCGGTTGGATTTACGCATTTGATTCGCTGCTGCTTCCAGTTGCTGGACGAGGCGCACGTTGCGGGATGCCTCTTGCGTGCGGGAGTGGTAATCTCTAACCGAGGCTGCGACTTCTGCGAGGTAGCCTTGGCGCTCGGGTGGAATTGGTGCTGATCGGTGGGGGAGTCCATCCGCGCCGAGGCGGGCTTCGGTTGCTTGGAAGGATTGGTTGTGGTTCTCGTTGAGGAGGGTTGCCAATTTGTGCCAAAGCAGGTCTATTCCCGCGTCTGCGAATTGACTTGCGATTGTAGGGACTACTGGGAGGTCCTCGTTCTTAGCGTCCCACATCTCGCGGTTACGCTTGAATTGCTTGCGGATTTCTGAGAGTGCGTCCTCGGCCCCTGGGCGGTCGAATTTGTTGAGAACCACGAGGTCTGCGAAGTCGAGGGCAGCTAATTTCTCGAGTTGAGATGGGGCTCCATACTCTCTTGTTGTGACATACATCGAGAGGTCTGCTACTTCGGTAATGGCATCGTTACCCTGACCTATGCCACTGGTTTCTACGATGATAAGGTCGAAGCCAACCGCTTGGCAGGCTTCGATTGCGCGGTCGATGCAATTTGCTATCTCTCGACCGCTTGCTCGACTTGCGAATGAGCGCATGAACAGGTTTTCGTCGGCTAGGCTGTTCATTCGGATTCTGTCGCCGAGTAGGGCTCCACCGGTTCTCTTGCGGGTTGGGTCGGTTGCGAGTAGAGCAACCTTTGCTCCGGGATTGTCGCGTTGGATTCTGAGCATCAGTTCGTCGGTGAGGCTTGACTTCCCTGCTCCTCCGGTTCCTGTCAAGCCGACAACAGGGCAACCCTCGCCTTCCTTGATTGTCCGAACGCGCTTGAGTGCAGCTCGGAATTGCTCATCATCGGCGTTTTCGGCGAGTGTGAGCAACTTCGCTACCGCTCCGTGCTGGTCAGCTGAAACTGGTCCTGAAAGAGATTTGAAGCGAGCGGAGTCGAGAAGGTCGATATCACTCGCTTTCTCTATGGCATCACCGACCATTCCAGTCAAGCCCATCTCTCGTCCATCGTCGGGCGAGTAGATTCGGGCTATGCCTTCATCTCGAAGCTTCTTGATTTCCCATGGCAGGATTGTTCCACCACCGCCGCCACAAAGGAAGATATGGTCGAATCCAGCCTCGTCGAGGATTTCCTTGGTGTGAGTGAACATCTCGACCGCTCCGCCCTGATATGACGTAATCGCAATCGCATGAGCATCCTCTTGAATCGCCGCCCGAGCCACCTCGTCGGCGCCTCGGTCGTGACCGAGGTGAATGACTTCACAACCCATCGATTGGAAGATTCGACGGAAGATTCCGATTGCTGCATCGTGACCGTCGAAGATCGCCGCTGCGGTAACCACACGCAGTGGCGTAGTAGACTTGGCTACCGCCTTCTTTGAAGGCGAATCTCCGGCCTGAACCTCGCTCGCCATACAACTGCGACCCAAGAGTCGCAAATGAAGGCGACGACGTGTATTCAATCTCATATTTGCCATTAATGACGGGTGAGTATTGAAGGTAGGAGACACGCTCGGTTATCTATGGCAGACCCGAATGTGACGCATTTCTGCCCCCGTGATGGCTCTCCTCTTATGCCTCCAGAAGCGTCTAACCGCTCGGCTTCCATACGTCACGGGATACACCATTGTGACACCTGTGCGGGTATGCTACTCAACGCCGAAGCCGCCCAGTCTTCTTTCTGCGCAGATAAACTCGAGGAGATGCACGAGGGATTCATCACCGAAGGAACCCCAGTCGACATTGATTGCCCATTCTGCGATGCCCAAATGCGTGTGAGAAATTTCTCTTTCCAGCGCATCGACGGCAGCCTCACAGATCCGATTGAAATCGACGGCTGCCCCGATTGCACTTCGTTTTGGTTAGACGCGGGCGAGTTACACAAACTGTCACCGCCCGAGAACGGCGAGCGCCCGGCTCGCGTAGAAGCCAACACGCTCGCCGTGGTACTGGAGATTCTCTTCCACCTGCCAATCGTTCTACTCTGAGCGTACACAGCCAGATAGTCTGAGAGTTCACAGGACCCCGTTGTAGATCAGTGCGGCGAACACGAACATCAGAACTCCCATCGCCGCGTCAATCCGACGCGCCTGGGATCGCAGTTTCGAGACCCTGTCACCCCGCGTCAGTACTGTTGCAACCGTAACGTACCATGTTCCGTCGATGGCCATACCCAGCAGACCCATTCCAAACAGAGTCTCAGTACTGATGTCGGCCTCGATGAATGGAGCATACAGTGCCATGAACCAAGCCAGTATCTTGGGATTTAGCAGGGCTATCGCAAAACCCTGAGCGAAGCCCGCGCGGTCCGAAGGACCGTGCTCGTCATTGGTGAGTGATTCATACGGCTCTCCCCTAGATGCATTCAGGAAATTGACACCAAGCCACACTAGCAGGGCGATTCCACCCCACTTCAGCATAGTCTCCGTGGATTCGTGCAGGGTGAGTGCTGTGGCAATCCCGGCTGCGGCGAGAAAGGCGTAGATGCCGAAGCCGATTCCATGCCCAATACCTGTCATCACTCCTTGGCGCCGACCTCCGACCATGGTGTTCCTAAGTACCACCGCAAGGCTGGGGCCGGGACTCATTGCACCGAGTATGAACACAGTTGCCAGAGCGACCCAGGCCTCTGGTGTCAATTCGAGACCCCCGAGTACAGTCTTCCAAGCCCTCAAGCATCAGCGTACATGTCTTCGATGACATCCGCCCAATTCTCACGAATTTGCTTGCGGCGAATCTTCAGTGTCGGTGTCAATTCGCCGTAATCAACGGCGAAATCGCGAGGAAGAATAGCGAATTTCTTCAACTGCTCAGGGTTACTGAACTGTCCATTCAATTCGTCTACAGCGGCCTGAACCTCTGCTCTGATCTCTGCACTGTCAGTGAATGCTTCGATTGACGACCCCAACTCCTCTAACTTCGCTAATTGCTTAGCAGGATCCTTGGGAATATCATTCGGATCCATTCCGAATTTGTCACGGATAATAGCTCCGGCGTCAAGAGTGAATAGGGCGCTGCAATACTTGCGACCATCTCCCACAAGGAAACACTGAGAGACAATCGGAATTGACTTCATTGTCTCCTCGATGACGAGCGGTGCGATGTTCTTGCCTCCGCTCGAGACATAAATCTCCTTCTTGCGTCCGGTAATGAAAACGAATCCATCATCATCGATCTTACCAACATCGCCCGAATGCAACCATCCCTCCGAATCGATGGTATCAGCAGTCGCCTCAGGATTGTTGTAGTAACCCTTCATGACGTGGTCACCGCGCATGAGAATCTCTCCATCGCTGGCAATCATCATCTCGGTTCCCGGGAAAGGTTTCCCAACCGAACCGATACGCATAGCGCCCGGCGCATTCAGAGTTGCACCAGCGGTGTCCTCAGTCATCCCATAGCCCTCGAAGATTGGAATATCCAACTTGTGGAACAAGCGCAAAATATCGTGGTTAATCGGTGCGGCACCGGTAATCGCAAACCTGCAATTAGCAAAGCCGATCTTTGCCTTCAATTTCCCCTTAATCTTGCCATTAATACCTGGAATCTTCAGTAGCACACGCAGAATTGCTTTTGCATCCAATGCAGCCTTGACATTCGAGTAAATCTTCTCATAGATTCGTGGCACACCGATGAACAAGTGCGGCTGAACCTCCTTCGCATAATCGACAACGTGAATCGGTGAGTCGACAACGTGCATGTGCATAGCCTGTCGAACGCAGTAACCGCAGTCGACAAGTTGCCCGAAAACGTGAGCCAACGGCAACCATGAGACGTATTTCTCGCCTTGCTCGTAAGTGAAAATCTCCGCAACCGCATTCAACTCGAATTCCATATTGCGGTGAGTCAGCATTACTCCCTTTGGATTTCCAGTCGTACCACTGGTGTAAATCAGAGAAGCCACATCGTCGCCCTGTATTGCGTTCGTACGTTCCAAAACTACCGAATCAGGAAGTGAATTACCTTTCGAATAGAATTCCGACCAACTCATCATCTTTGGATGGTCGAGAACCTCAACTCCGTCAAAAACGATGACATGCTCTACCGAATCAAGATTCGCCAAAGCCTCGTGAAGTCGATGGACGGGCATCTTCTCAGTGTTGCCTCCGTCCATCGGATTGTCACCAACAAAAACGATCCTTGATTGCGAGTTGCCGACAACCCATTCAACCTCCTCAGGTGAGCAAGTGTGGTAGACTCCGACCACCGCTCCTCCGGCCATTTGACCGGCAGCGTAGCAGGTGAACCAATCTGAGCGATTGTATGAATAAATCGACATATTTTCACGTGCTTCGTATCCAAGAGCGATGAGCGACTTTGCGATATTCATTGCATTAGCACCGTACTCACCCCAGCTCATGGTGTCCCAATCACCAGCGTCATTCTTCCACGAAATCGCGGGCTCGTTCTCGTATTCTGTAGCGTTCTGAATCAAATGTTGCGGGATGAACATGGAATCAACCAAAGGTTGCATGCTGATGTTCCACTTAAGGAGGTTCTGTGGGGTACGAACCGCGATGTGTTTAGTGTGAATCAAGGGAGAACTACTTTCACATTCGCTCGCCAGTCGGCTCCTCCGTTGCGGTTTGCGAGTGGAGATGCGGGGCTGGGGTGCCAGCAGGTTGTGACTTCGACATCGGTTTCAGCGAGTGCTGCGGCGGCTCGCCTCTCAGAGAATCGGCCAACGCCGATGACTCTCTCGATACCGAGGATGTCGACCACCTCGCGGAGGTGGTCGTCGCACCGTTCGAGCAGGGCTTGAGCGGTGGGCCCAGTGATTTTGTCAGGTGTGATATTTGTTGCACGTTCACCGGAGAAAAGCATCAGTGGGCAATGGTTCACGATGAAGACACGCTGGAATATTGACTCGGCATCGCCATAGTGGTCTGCGAGAAGGCCCCAGAGGCGAGTGCCACTGACTTCCTCCTTTGGCCAATCGAGGCCGGTCACGGCTCGCTTAGGGTGGGGGTTCCGCGGCTGACCGACGGACAGGTCGCGAATCCCGAGAAGGTCCCTTACTACACTGGTTGCAGCAAATGGAATCCCCATTTGTCCCATCCCGTGTGGGCCTGGATTCATCCCTAGAAGCAGTGTTTTCGCACCGCTACCAGCCGCCATTTCGACAAAGGCGCGGTGTGGTTCCCAAGCGTATGCGAGGGGATTGTACACTGCATCGACCGAACCTTCGGCGACGAGGGCGTCGGCGAAGGTTTCGACATCGTCGCGCAGGCGAGCCGAAGCCTCGACCATCTGCGTGACGACCATCCATTCACCTACTGCTTAACATCGCCAACCGTCGCACCCGCGATGCGTTGTAATTCATCGGGGGCGATTGGAAAGACGGTCTTCGCCGACCCACCAGCTCCCCAGACAGTTTCGTACTGGAATAGATCTTCATCCATCAGTACAGTGCAGGGTTTGAGATGACCGAAGGGGGGAACTCCGCCGGGAGCGTAACCAGTACTCTCGAGAATGTAATCGGCATCGGTCATGCTCGGTTTGTAACCCAATAGTCGCTTCAACTTCCGTTTACGATCCACCCGATTGGCTCCGCTGGTGATGACCACAATCGCGCCTTCTTGGCCAGCAAAAACAATCGATTTGGCGATATGAGAAACCTCGCAACCGAGTTGGTTCGCAGCATCTTGGCTAGTCCGGGTGCCATCTTCGTAGAGATGAGTGTCGGGCTCATATCCAAGATTCTCGCACTGGGTAAGCCACAACTCATGCCCATCCATGCATTCCGATGCCCGCCTCCCGACTTCATCATTGGGGAGTGGCATTGAAGCGCACAACCACGAGGCGGGCTTCATGGAGAGACTGCTCGAACCACTGATGATTCGGCGCGGCGTGATTGCGTTGGCGACCATCTGGGCGCTCACGCTCACGACTGTCTACACCATTTGGTTGCGAGACGGATGCCAACCATTCATGCCCTTCATTTCAGACACACATGTCTATCCTGGCAGCGACTTCGCCTTCTCTCTCGGATTCGTATCCGCCGGTGCTCTAATGCTGCTCAGCGTATGGCAAGTCGGCACCTATCGCGAGCTCTGGCTAGAAGCCTCTGGAGTCGAGCCTAAGTGGGTCTCAATCAACCGATTAGGAAAATATTCAGGGATGGTTGGTGGCATCTGTGTTGTCTGGATAGCCGACACCCCGTGGGACGAGGAGTTGATCCTTCACATCGCTCAAGCTTTCTTCATCTTCGGGGGTGGAATAATGTTCGTAATTTGCCAGACTTTGGTAACCGGTCCGATGTCTCGCATCGAGCCGCGCCTTGAGCGTCTCAAAACCCCACGGCTCGCCCTGCTGATTCTCATCGTCGCGAGCCTGTGCCTGATGCTTCTCAACTTTGTCCGTATGTCCGCCGTCGCCTCCGACCTCACCGTCATGGACACACATTTTGCTGAGGTCGAACTTTGCACAACTCTCACCTATCAAGCACTCTCTGAGGCCGCCTTCTTTGAGTGGACAATGACAGCCGGTCTCGGCCTCTCAATCCTCACCATCCTGCCCGAATTCAACATCCTCACCGAATCACTCACTCCCAACGGAATTGAAGCGGTCGAATCTGAATCAGAGGAGTGATGACGCCCTTCATACGTTACCTCTCCCCCGCATAATTCATCAGTAAAATGCCATCCAACTAGCCGCATGGACTGGCTCATCGGCCCCTACGAATTGGCGATGTTCGCCCTTCTCGTCCTGACAATTCCAGTCCAGCGCTTCCTCTCCCGAGACGAGCCAGAGATGCGCGTTCGCCTTGCCGACCTTCTCCAAGAAATCCGTGAGAAAGGCTACTGGTGGCACATTGGACTCTATGTAGCGATGTTCATCTTCAAGGCTTGGATTGACCATCATAACGAGCCGATGAAGGCTCGAGTGGGTGGATACACACACTGGATATACGAGATTGAAGGAAACTGGACTGCAACTTTGCAGGAAACCTTCCTGAACGACCTTTTGACAGATGTTTTGAGTGCTCATTACCTATTCATGTACCTCTTTATGATCTGGTTTTCACCAATGTATTACATCCTCACAAGGGACGAAATCATGGCTGACAAAGCAGCTCTCAACTATTTCGTAATCTACCTCCTTGCTGTACCTCTCTACCTTTTCATGAATGTCGAGGTGACAAGCAGTTTCATTCCCGGAGTCGAAGCACTGCTTTACCACGACGCATTCACATTGGACTTTTTCACAACCCATGATCCGATGGATAACTCAATCCCTAGCCTACACATTGGCCTCCCGATTTCTCTTCTGATTCTCAACAGACTACACTGCCGCTCTCTTGGAATTTCGATTAAGGAATGGCGACACCGCGAATTCGATTTATTCGTGATGGCGAATGTGGTAATTTACGCCTTCTCGATCCAATATCTTGGCATCCACTGGGTGGTGGATATCTTGCCAGGATTGCTTATGGCGATTATTTGCGCGGCATTCTGTCACGCGGTGCAACCAGTCGTTCGATTACGACCTGAGAATGGCTGGGCGAGTCTGCTTCCAGACAAACGCCAGACCGCTGTCGCGCTTGTTTCGGTGCTCTTCTTCAGCGGTTGGTTGGTCGTCGGCGCAGTCGACGGACCGGGCGTCGACGATGATTTGCCAAACTATCGGTTTGGACAGGGTGATGTGAATCTGGATACTATCGAGGTTCATTCTCTGTGGGATCCTGTCAATGTCGATGTGGTGAATGTTGGTGAATGGCCCGTCGAGGTAATGTTGGTGAAAATGGATGTGGTCGAGCCTCATACGAGCCGCGGTGAAATCGATTGGGATGCCTTCGCCAGCAAAGGTGATGTGAGAGTGCTCAATGCCGGCGAAGCGGCAGAATTTGAGGTGCTGACTGAGAGTTTGGGTGATGTTTCATTCGTTCTGATGCAGCTCTCGCCTGGCGACCCAGAGACTCCTACCGACGGGGTCGGTGAACTGCGCATAACGTCACAATACGTCGATGACAAGCTGATTTGGAGCGCAGTTTTGGCCAGTTGGCCGGCCTTCATCATCTTCGGTGTCTCTGTTGAAGGCCTCTTGTATCGATCTAAGGATGAGACTGCAACTCTGTGATTCAACACAGAACGGAGTCATCGAGAACACAGCCTGTATCCTTCACAGCAGGTTGTGTGCGAGGATACCTCCGATGTAGAGCCCAGAGACCAAACCGAAACCAATCCACATTCCGACGCGGAAGGGCGGGTAATTTCTATCCCAAATCGTCCGGCTCTGCGCCAGCCAGATGAGAATAACAGGCACAAACCAGACAAAGAATGCAATCTGCGGCAAGAAAGCCACGAGCATCCCAACCCAGATGCCAGCGATCATCTCGGCCTTACGACCGGAGGCGGCATCGGGGAAGAAAGCGAATTGCACTCCCGCCATCAGCATCAGCAAGAAGGGCGCGAGCAACGAACCTTCGACGAGGTCAGGGTGCTCAATCAGATACGGCAGGGCTGCGGCTGCGATTCCAAGGACCAGCGGGCCAATCACCAGTGACATGGGCATAGACTCCCACTTCATGGCACTGCGGCAAAACTCCCACCAATGAAGGCTGCGAAACCGACCACAAGGTTTTCTTTAGATTTCAGGACCTCATCATTTCATGGCGAAGGGTCAGATTGTCGCAGGATGCCTCGCGCCGCACCCTCCTCACCTTGTTTACGCGGATAACCCGCCCCAAAATGAGGCGTATTCGGAAGGCGGCTGGGAAACTCTCCGATGGGGCTACCAACGCCTCGCGCGCAAACTGAAAAACATCGATTACGATGCAATCGTCATCTTCACTCCACATTGGCAAACCTACATCGGAACTCACTTTCTCGGCCTACCTAAATTCAAATCGAAGTCCGTCGATCCAGTATTCCCCAACCTATTCCGTTACAATTACGACCTCACAGTCGATGTTGACCTCGCCCAAGCGATGCACGATGAGGCGAATGCGGAGGGCATTATCACCAAGATGATGACCAACCCGGATTTCCGAGTCGACTACGGCACGATTACCAGTTGCCACCTTCTTAATCCAGAATGGGACAAACCAATCGTGACGATTTCCAGTAATCGAAACACGCATTATTACTCGCCAGAAGTCATGGTTGAGCAGGCGACCGCGCTTGGCCGCGCCTGTGCCAAAGCCATCGAAGAGAGCGGTAAGCGCGTCGTACTCGTGGCTAGCCACTCACTTTCTCACAGACACTTCGTCGAGGAAGCACCCCTGCCCGAGGACATGAGCAGGGAACATATCTACAATCATAGTCAGTACGTTTGGGACATGAAAATTATCGATATGATGCGCGAGGGTAAGAGTCGCGAAGTAATCGATATAATGCCAGAATTCACCGAGCAAACAATGGCAGAAACCGAAGGTGGTGGCCTCATTTGGATGCTCGGAGCTATGGGTTATCCGAAATTCCCTGCTGAGATTTATGGCTATCAATCGGTCATCGGAACAGGCAATGTAGTCGCTTGCTGGGACCCGAATGACGAGACGCGGGAGCACGTCCTTTGAGGTGATATGATGAGCGAGACAAACGAACCTGAAATTATCTTCGGCGTCTACTGCCCTCCACATCCTCAACCACTTCTTTCTCCTGATGCAAACGCCGGGTATGCGAAATTACGAGCTGCTTTTGATGAATGTCGCCGACGCATCGAAGAGAGTGATGCAGACATCATTCTGGTTTATTCTACGACTTGGGCGAGTATCATTGGACATCAAATTCAGGCGCTAGAGAATGCTGTTTGGACGCATGTTGACGATGATTTTCATTATCTAGGCAGTATGCCATACGAATTTGCGATTGATACTGAGTTTGCCCACGCGATGAAGGAGAATTCCGAGAAGCGTGGGCTGGAGGCGCGAACCGTCGAGTACGAAGGATTCCCCATCGATACCGGTTCCGTGGTCGCTTTGCAGTTGTTAAATCCGGATAATCGAATCCCCTCTTGCATTCTCTCAAGCAATATGTACTCGAATCGTGCTGAGACTATTGTTCTGGGCAAGGCGGTGCGCGACACTCTGGCACAACAGGGCAAGAAAGCAGTAGTCGTGGTAGTCTCGAGTCTGTCGAATCGGATGTTTACAGAGCATATCGATCCGGCCGAGGACCGAATTCATTCACAGAAGGATGATGATTGGAATCGCAAGATCCTCGAATTCTTCGGGGATGGCCGGCTGGAAGATTTGAGCCAGTTGAGCCGAGATATTCACGGCCAGATTCGAGTTCAGAAAGTTGTCGCCTACAAACCGGCTTGGTGGCTGGCGGCAACGATGGGTCAGCACAATAACTACGACGGAGAAGTTCTGGCCTACGAAGCGCTTCACGGAAGTGGCGGAGCGGTCATCACGCTTACTCCGGCTAGCGGTTCGGTCGGTGACAAGGAATTCGATGAGGACGACGTGGAGTTTTACCGCGGCGACCGGAACGTGCTCGATAGAGGGATGTTAGAATGAGTTCGAGCGATGCCGATTCCGCAGCCGATTCGGATGCTGATTCCGAGGATGAGGGCTCTACCTTCATGCACCGCCTTGAGATGATTCGCAACCTCATCGAAGCACCTGATGAAGCAATCGAAGCCCTCTATGATCAATATGGAAAATCGATGGTTTACACCGCTGGTGGGGCGGTGGGTGCCGCCGCCGGAGTCGCTGTCGGTGGTCCCGTAGGAGGCTTAGTCGGCGGCGTTGTCGGCAAGAAGACGGCTGGAAAATTCACCAATCAGGACGGTCCGATATTTTCCGAGAATGCTCCAAGTGCCGTGGGAGCATATCCACACGCTCACCGAGTTGGAAATCTAATTTTTGTTAGTGGAATCGGACCGCGTCAAGCGGTAACTGATGAGATTCCTGGCGGACCGATTCGTGACGCGGATGGAAATCCACTCGATTACGACATCCGTGCTCAAACCCGAGCTGTTATCGAGAATATCAAGACGATTCTCGAAGATGCCGGAACATCTCTCGACAAGGTTGTCGATTGCCTTTCTTTCCTTGTCGATATGGACCGCGATTTCGCAGGATATAACGAGGTCTACGCTGAGTATTTCTCTGACATCCAATGCGCCCGCACTACGGTAGCCGTGCGAGCCATGCCAACACCAATCGCGGTCGAACTCAAGGTCATCGCCAAAATATGATGGCCACTCAAAAGCGCCTCAGCCTAACGATTCTACGCGCTCAGCAGTACACCCCGGTGGTGCAGTGATAGGATTGCAAGCTACCTTACCGCCCGGCACTTCGACCCAATAATCGATGCCATCGACAGGTGCCGGATAATCAGTAGAAATCGAATGGGCGCCAACAGCAAACGCAGCATCCCGCCGCGCCGTCTCATTATCATCAGCCTCTCCATCCTCGGCATTGTC
>JAQXEV010000090.1 GCA_029250665.1 Candidatus Thalassarchaeaceae archaeon
TTACCTTGCCGGGGTCATCGATGCGTCAAGAATGCAACCCTGCCGATTTCGGAGGTAGTTTTCGTCCGAATCTCAAGAGATTCGGACGGTCGGACCACTACTGCCCTCTAATTCGACGAGGACATTTGAGACGACCTCGTCGAAGGCTGCGGCAGTTTCTCCATCGGGTTCGGCGATGATGCGGTGAACGCCGTCATCTCCGCCGCGCACGATTCCTGGATCGAAGGGGAGTGCTCCGAGGAATGGAACTTCGAGTTCGAGAGCGGCGGTTGCTCCGCCGCCTGACTTGAATACGTCGAGGGTGAGTGACCAATCTCCATTCTCATTCGCTGTGGCTTCAATCGGAGTGCCAGTCGGTCCGATGACGCTGACATCTGAGTTCGGCTGTGCCGTTCCGCGAATCGTGTATCCACTCATATTCTCGACGACTCCCAAGCATGGTAGTGAGATTGTCTTGGCAAAATTAATCGATTTTCGCGAGTCGAGCAAGGCGACGTCTTGTGGCGTTGTGACGATGACGACGCCGTCGATTCCTGGAAGACTTTGAGAGACTGTCAGCGGCTCGTCACTTGTTCCCGGGGGGAAGTCGATGATGAGTGCGTCGAGTTCTCCCCAAGCAACGTCGCCGATGAATTGCTGAATGGCACCGAGTTTAATCGGACCACGCCAGATGACTGGCTTGTCTGGATCTTCTATGAGAAAAGCCATCGAGATGACCTTCAGGCCGTGCGGCCCGATGGCAGGAAAAATCTGCCCGTCCTCAACATGGAGGTCGACATCCTCGATTCCGAGCATTTTCGGCACATTTGGACCGGTAATATCGATGTCCATCAGGCCGACTTTCTTACCTTGACGAGCGAGTGAAAGAGCTAGCCCAACCGAGACTGTGGATTTGCCAACTCCACCCTTTCCAGAGAGGACCATGACCTTGTGCTTGATTTCCTCGTCAAGTTGCTGCATCCTCATCTTTCGCCGCATCTGAGCGTATGCCTGCTCCATTTGCGCGTTCTGCTCGGGGGATGCTGGAGTCGCTTGTGGGGCTGCCTGTGACTCTTCCATCGGCAGGCCGCCGCTCGGGTGGTGGGAGATTGGTGAATCTGACATCATTCTGACGGGCGGCGTGAGGCCTACTTCAAGCCTACGCGGAGTGGAGGATGACTTGATGAGTGCAATATCAGCCCTATGGGCTGCACTACATTGTTCCTGAAGGACAGTATTCTATTGGTGTCTGATTCAAGTAGGCTGGCGTTGGTCGGTAGTCATGCGACTCCTCTTCGTCTGCGTTGGCAATACCTGTCGTAGCCAGATGGCTGAGGCCTTGGCCCGCCACATGGGGCATGAAGCGGTCTCAGCCGGGACGCATCCAGGTGACACAGTAGCTAGCAATTCACTTGCTGTTCTTCAGGAAATTGGAGTCTCGACAGAGGGTCTCAGCCCGAAGTCAGTTGATGATGTAGAGGCTGAGGGTTGGGACATGATCATCAGCATGGGATGCGGAGTTCATTGCCCCATGCTGCCGATTGCAGAGGATTGGGGTTTAGACGACCCTGTTGGTGGGCCAATCGATGTCTATCGGAGCACTCGTGACACCATTGTCGACAACCTTGAGAGACTCTCTGCTGAGCAGACCGACGCTTAGAAAAGTGAGTCTTGTTTCCCGAATTTCGCACGAGTGTAGTGTAGTGGTTATCACCGAGCGTTGCCAACGCTTGAACCCGGGTTCAAATCCCGGCACTCGTACCAATAATTCGAC
>JAQXEV010000091.1 GCA_029250665.1 Candidatus Thalassarchaeaceae archaeon
CACACTTGCATGGGAGGAGCAAGCAACGCACTCACATACGGAGTTGGCTCTACTGAGTATGCAAACCTCGTTCACAACCAATTCGCCTTCGTCAAAGTTCCCGAAAGCATCCGCTTTGAATTGGTGGGCAACCTCGATCCAGGGTGCACCGCCAAAGATGTGATTTTACACATTTTGTGGAAATATGCAGCACAGTCTGATACTCTAGACCGTTCGATGGAATTCGGCGGCCCGGGGCTCGCTTCGCTCTCTATGGATGAGCGGGCTACACTGTGCAACATGGCCACTGAATGCTCGGCAAAAACTGGCATTTGCGAGCCGGATAACCTGACAGTTGAGTGGTTGCTCGACCGTCGTGATGGCTTGACTGAAGAAGATGTACGGGCAGCCTTTGTGCTGCCCGACGAAGATGCTGAGTATCATGGTGGAGTTCACACCATCGACCTATCTTCTATTCGTCCGATGGTGGCGCATCCGGGCGACCCGGATGAGGGTATTCCATCCGACCCAACTAACGGAGCTTACATCGATGAGTTGGGCGAAGTTGCTATCGACATCGCTTATGCCGGCTCTTGTACGGCTGGAAAGGACGATGATTTCGCTTACTACGCGATGGTTACCAGTGCTGCTCTCAAAGCAGGGCTGACCATTGCAGAAGGTGTGGATTGCTACATCCAATTCGGCTCGAAGACCGTGAAAGACCTCTCCGAGCAGAATGGGTGGACTGAGTTGTTCGAGCGGGCGGGAGTTCAGTTAATCGACCCAGGTTGCGGGGCTTGCATCGGTGCTGGGCCGGGAGTCTCAGATCTCGAAGAACAGGTTACTGTGTCTGCAATAAATCGCAATTTCCAAGGTCGTTCAGGCCCGGGGAAACTGTACTTGGCGAGTCCACTGACGGTGATGGCAAGCGCTTTCACTGGAAAAATCACCGCGTGGCATCCAGACCTTTTCGAGTGAGTAAGAGTCGGAGACGTTCTCTGACCTTCACTTTCGGCTGACGAACCTGTGCCCTCCACCGTAGCGTTAAGTGCGGTGGGCTCTCGCACACCTTCGACCACAAGCAGGCCCCGTGTCATTAGGACAATGGGAGGACCTGAAGGGGGTAGTCGCCATGGCAGATGCAGAGAGAATTGCAAGCAAACAAAAGCAGATTTCGATTAGTGAGTTCTTTGAGAAGAACAAGCATTTCCTCGGCTTCGATACCCTTCAGAGAGCTGTGATCACCGCCGTCAAAGAGTCCGTTGACAACTCCTTGGACGCCTGTGAAGAGGCACGTATTCTACCCGACATCAAGGTAGAAATTAATCGGTTGGAAGGAGACCGGCTCGAACTGATTTGCCAAGACAACGGGCCAGGCATACCTCGAGATTCGGTTGAGAACGTCTTCGGAAAATTCCTCCTCGGTTCGCGCTTCCATGCGATTCGCCAAACTCGAGGGCAGCAGGGTATCGGAATCACAGGTGTTGTGATGTACAGCCAACTGACGACCGGTTCGAAGACTCATGTTGTCTCCAAGGTTGCCTCGGATTCTTCTGCTGTCCACGTCGACCTCGGACTCGATACCCGCAAGAATCGTGCAACCAAATCGAGTGAGCGAAGAGACGTTTGGTTCGAAGATGGTGAGGAGGTCGTTCACGGCCTCAAGATTCGAACAGTTATGCGTGCAAAGTACCAACGAGGGCGGCAATCCGTCCACCAATACTTACGCATGACTAGTATCGTCAATCCACATGCAACAATCAAACTCACAGTACGAGATCGGGAAGGAGAAATCATTGACCACGGCAATTGGATTCGGACCACTGAACACCTGCCACGCATCGTTGAGGAGATTAAACCCCATCCGCACGGCATTCATCTTGGACAGCTCCAGCGCATGCTGAAAGAAGCAGAAGAGCGGAAATTAACTTCCTTCTTACGACACAATTTCTCTGGCGTAAGCATGCGGGCCGCCCGCGAAATTCTCGAATTGGCGGAACTCGACGAAGGGCGAACTCCAGTTCGAGTCAAAGCCGACGAAGCCCAAGGAATGATCGAGGCTTTTCAAAAAGTCAAACTTCTCGCGCCCCCAACCGATTGCCTTTCTCCAATTGAAGAAATTCTCATCAAGAAAGGGCTTTCGAAAGCAATCGATTCCCGCTTCGCATCGACGGTGACTAGGAAACCAGCAGTAACCCAAGGACAGCCTTTCCAAATTGAGGTCGGGCTGGTCTTCGGAGGTGACCTTGCCGCCGATGGGCCAATTGAAGTTCTCAGATTCGCAAATCGCGTACCTTTGATGTATCAACAAGGAGGTTGCTTGCTCACGAAGGCTCTCGAGTCCGTCGATTGGAAGCAATACGGACTCGATCATCCCGGCGGCCGCGGATTGCCAAAGGGGCCGGCCGCCGTACTAATCCATCTCGCATCGACCAACGTCCAATTCACCAGCGAAGCGAAGGAAGCGGTGGCGGATAACGAAGAGGTCAAGGAAGAAGTCAGGAAGGCGATGTTGGAGGTAGGACGAGGCCTTCGCAATCATCTCAAGAAGAGAACACAGCGCAAGAAAGCGCAGGAAAAATTCGATCTCATCAACATAATTCTCCCTGAAATCTCGCGAAAATCAAGTGAAATGCTCGATCGTGAAGAACCCGATTTGGGACCAGTCATCACCCGCATTATGGATGCGGTTTTCCTTGAGGATTCCCTTACTTGGGACAAGGAAACCAAGCAAACAATCTGTACGATGACGGTCTACAATTACACCGCCCGCGCACGCGCCTACACTCTCCTCGCTAAGTGGCCGGAAGGGGAAGGCGTACGGTTCTCAGAGAACCCCCGAGGTGGTCGTAAGGAGGCTACTGGATTGTGGGCGTGGAGATTGGATACTCTCGATCCCGGCCAGTCGGCTGAAATTCGCTTCGCGGTCGAGGGGCTGGATCGTGGAGACTGGACTGAGGCTGAGATTTTCTTCCGTGGACAGAAAGAGATGATCGGAGCAACCAAGATCGATGAGAAATTACTCGAGGAGATGCGGAAAATCGAGGCGTTGGCAGTCGCCGAAGCCGAGCATGCGAAGGCGGCAGAAGTAGGTTCGCTGGAGCGACTGGCTGAGCGAACCGATCCCGTAGAAGCCTCCGCACCGACTATGTCTGAGGACACTGCAGCACCGGCAGAAGTTGCAGAACCAGAAGCAGTTGTTCACGAAGGAACTGCTCCGGCAGCGATTCAAACAACCGATACCGATTGGTTCGGATTGAAGGAAGGTGATTCTGAATGAGTGCGAATGGATACACGAAGGAACAGGTAATCGAGGCGCTGCACGACATCGCCAGTGAGATGCACAACAAGATGCTCAAGGGTGAGCCTCCGACGATGACTTTGCCTGTTCGAACCAAGAAAAATATTGCATTCGACTCGAAACTCGGCGTCTACAAATATGGCAAGAAGAAATCGACGCGGGATGCAACTTCACTCGGTTCCGCACGCCAATTGCTCAGAGCGTTGCACGTCACCGAATTCATCGAAGAGATGATTCACGCTGGTAAATCCTCAACCCTGAGGGAGATGTACTACATCTCCGAGGGCTGGGGTCACGGCAAGTTTGGCTCTCAGAACGAGAGCAATAATCTCGCCGAGGACCTCGAAATCATTACCAAGTGTATGCGAGAGGACTTCAAGCTCCGGCCCGAAGAAGATGGAGCTCGTATCATTGGAAATATTACTTTCGAAGAGCGGAATCGTCGCGGAGATTGGATGCGAATCAATTGTCGCGACGATGTCGGCGACTCCGGATACGGAGTGCCGTACAACGTCGAGGCGGAGAAACTCCGTCTAATCGAGCATGATGTTGATTTTATCATGGCAATAGAGACTGGTGGTATGTTCGACCGACTAATCGAGAATGGTTTCGACGAGGCGGCTCGCTGCGCACTGATTCACCTCAAAGGACAGCCGGCACGTTCCACTCGCAGAATCATTAAGCGAATGAATGAGGAATGGAATCTTCCTGTTTTGGTATTTCTCGACGGTGACCCTTGGTCCTACAGAATTTACGCATCAATCGCTTATGGGGCCATCAAGACCGCGCACATTTCAGAATATCTTGCAACGCCGAGTGCGGTTTATCTTGGAATCACTGCCGATGACATACTCGCGTATGATTTGCCTTCTGATGATTTGTCAAGTAAAGATATACAGGCACTTAACGCCGAATTATCGGACCCAAGATTTGCTGATCAATGGTGGCAACGCCAAATCAATGACATGCTTGAACTTGGGAAGAAAGCTGAGCAGCAATCGCTCGCCAAGTACGGCCTAGATTTCGTTACAGACACATATCTACCCGAGAAACTCGCTGAAATCTTGGGTCGCTGATGCGGACTAAGCATCAAATGTAACAGGGGGGTGAGTCGGGCGTGGGCCTCGACTTACGCCGTATTGCGATGTGGGCTTCTGGAGTCTCATTTGCATTGTTGGTCGCCTTCATTTTATTCATGCCCGACGGTATGGAGGAGATGGGTTTGGTTCTCGACCCAGAGAAAGAAAATGTGGTTAGACTCGAGGCTGGTGAAAGCGCTGCTATCAACCTCGTGGACAGCCATTACTACGCCGCATTAAGGATTGTTGAAAATGGCGATGACCCCTCTGCTGACCTACGTCTGGTAGATGATGGTGGAGAGGTGGAAATCGAAGGAGCCGCCCCTGGCTGGCTCGACGCCGACAGACTAATCGAAGAAAATGGACCTACTTACCGGCCGATTCGGATCTTTATTGTCCCTGATAGTGCCTCATACACCCTCCATAACGAAGGTGACTCGACTTTGTGGCTCGTCGATGATTATACCTCCCAGTTTGAAATTATTTCCAACCCAACAATTCTAGCTATGTTCGGTTCTTGCTGCTTCAGTCTAATCGCTGGACTCATCGCGATAATCTTCGCGACCCTTGCCTTCCGTAGCCGTTCGAAAGCGCCCAAACAGGAAGTTAGAGGGATTGTAATTGAAGGTCGTGTGATGACTACGGATGAGTTGTACCGCACCCAACAGAAGATAGAATCCGGCGCTGATGAAAACGGAATCACGCAAGCACAGCGCCAGTCACCTAATGTTCCCGATCCTTTTGTCGGACAGTCGGCCGAAGTCATCTCTCAGACACCTAACAAGAGTGAGTCAAGCACGAATAAAGATGGAGAGAAGGATGGAGAATCTTGGAAAGGATGGGACGAGGGTTGAACCCTGTCCTGCCATTTCAAGCCACACCGGGGTTTTTATTCCCCCTTTGACTAGACAACCTTGAGTTGGTAAGTCAGGATGGACTTCGATGAGGCACTCTCTATACTCGAAAACAGGGCACGTCGAGACATTTTGAAGCGCCTTGCAAAAGAGCCGCATTACCCATTGCAGCTGTCTGAATTGCTCGATATTAGCCAGCAAGCTGTCGTCAAACATCTGAAAGTGCTCGAGGCTGCTGGCTTCGTTGAATCTCAGAAGGTGCCTTCCGTAAAAGGAGGACCTCCAAAGAAGATGTACACCGTAAACCAATCATTCTCGCTCCGTCTTGATCTTGGCCCAAACCTGTTCCGCGCAGAGCATCGCACGATGCCAAAAGGCGGTCCAATACGTCTGTCTTCACGACTTCCTGGGGGGCTCGACGGAGTGATTGACAAGATTGGTACAAGGCGGCGTCTCCCTTTGGTCGAAGCCATGTCGATGCTTTCTGAGATGGACCGTGCGCTCGAGCAAATTGATGAACAGCGCGACGCAATTATCGCACTGCATCAGCAAGTGATGCAGAAGGTAGCGCCAACCATCGACGACTCATCAGAGACATACGAAGAGAGGCAGTTGGCGCACGCGATGCTGAATCATCCTCGCAGACCGTTAGATCTCGACCTCTTCTCGCAAGGTCTGCGAATCCAATCGATGCAGGCCGAGGTGATGATGGACGGCCTACGTGAGAAACTCCTACGAGATTTCGCCTCGACTACCGGCAGCGTCATCGCCGCTAGAGAAGGCACGCCGCTGCCTTGGTGGCTAGCCCGCTGAGCCCGTGCCCCGTCACCAAGGCGTGGCCGTAATCGAGTTCCTCTACTCAGAAGACTTGGTCATCATCGCTGAGGTTCGCCATGAGGCTGCTCTTCTCGGCGAAGCGAGCCAGAGCCTCCATTCGGCGGCCATACATCACGACGCCTGCAACGCCCATCAGGGCAATTGTGGCGCCAAGGATAATCGCTGGAACGGAGTACTGAGCAAATATCTCAATTCCGACGTCGACGAACCCTAGGTTAGAGCCCATCTTACCATTAATCATCTCGATATTGTTCTCTTCATTCGATTCAACAATCATGTTGTCAGGATCGAGGACGACAGCGATATCGTGAGATCCGGCCTTCACCAGATAGAGTAGTGTCAGTGAAGGTGGATCTTCATCACCACTGGAACCGATTGGCATGACTGCTTCGATGAGTTGTCGGTATGCTACATTCTCTTCGTCGCAGCCATTCTTCTGAATCGAGCGCTTCGATTGATCGACGCAAAGCACGACGTTGACATCGGTGGCGTGGATATTACCAATATTCTGTATCTGAACGTTAACCGACAGCATCTCGCCAACCTTGGCCGTCTTCTGGTCGGCCTGGACGCTAACAATCTCAAGATCCGGAGCGCGCAATCTCAATTCGAGGATTTGTTCGTTACTATCGCAGTTCGGAGGAGTATTGTCAGGCAGTCCATCGCCATTCTCGTCAAGGGTGCATGAGTCATCCCAGATAGGAGTCTCATCGTAATCGCCTCCAGTCTCTGCGGAGCCAAAGGATGAGAGTACCTTGATGCCAACCTCACGATTACTGAGAGCGGCTGCTGGATCGATGTGAATTATCGCAACGAGATGCAGGGTCGTGTAAGCCTGCATTTGCGGCAGCATCACAGTTCCAGCTGATGTCCCCACCGCTGTCTTGTAGCATTCATCCGAGGCTGGAGTGTCTCCAACAGTCAATTGAACGCATTGACGCTCGATTGGGAATTCCGAGTCGAATCCTTCGAGTAAGGCGAAGTTGACTCGCCATCCGCTTAGGGTATTCATCCCTGGAATAGCATCCCAGCCCGCTCCGGTCTGAGTGTGGTTGTGAATCGACGGTTGATCAGGCACGTTTCCAAAGTTGCTGACGTTCATCGTGTAACGTACAACTCTGCCAGGAGCGGTGGTCTTGATTCTCGACTCAACTGCAGGATCGAGCTCAATTCTCATATCATGGAATTCAACAATCTCGATGTTCAGAATGATGCTGTCTCTGAGCTTCGTGCCCTCGTAAGGTTCCTCGCTGAAAACATCGAGGCGGACAACATATTCGCCCGCGTAGGTCTTCTCGGGGACATTGATGTGAATTGCGATGTCTTGAGATTGATCGCGTGGCAATTCTTCGAATAGCACTCGCGGAATATCGAGGTCCCAGACATCAGAATTCCCATTAGAATCAACTATCGAATTTACAGATATATCGTAACGATCCGGTCCATTACCATCATTGGCTATATTCGTGTCAAGTTGGAACGACTCGCCCGGATGTAATTGCAGAATTGTCTGAGGAACAGATGCCTCAAGGTCGTAGACCTGAATGACATTGGTCACTAAGACAACCGAATCGCGCACCCTCGGCGCACCTTCGAGATGGGCCTTGACTGTGGTAGAATCTCCAAGTCCGGCTGTCGCATTATACGGTGCACACATGATTGCAGTCACCGTGTAAGGCATTTCAATAATCGACCAATATCTCGGATCATTATCTCCGATTCCATTGCCTCCCGGAGCATTTGTGAAATCTAGGTCAACCGTCCAGTGATCATAGCGCCAAGTCGATTCGGAAATCTCCGGAGGCCGTTCCTCGGGTCCACCGGGCGTAGTGAAAATCAGGTGACCTGGTGTGAAGTGCTTGGTCACCTCGATGTCGAACTCAGCGCAATCGCCAGGGAGGACGTGCTGAGTCGTTTCGCCCAAATTAAAGACGATATTGCCCGAACTCCTAATCGAAACGTTCACCCAGAGTTCGAGAATATCGAAGGTTCCTCGGTCAATGGAAAGGACCGGTTCGCCTGTCGACCATCCCTTGAGGTAAATTACGAAGGTTCCAGGTACCTGAGAGGTTGGAACAGACACTTGCAGGTTTCTAGTCACAGACTGACCTGGGTCGAGAGAGAGCGAAAGCGGGAAGGTAACACCCCAACCGAATGGTAAGCCCCATTCGGTTTGACCCTCATGATCGGCCGGATCGTAGAAGGCGAAGGTATCGTAGACGTTACCAGTATTCGTTACAGTGATTGAGAAAATCGCCGATTGGCCTTGCTCGACATCCACTTGGAAGTGACTAGTGTCGAGGTTAATTCCGTGGACTACGTCCATCAGCGTGAGTGTCAGACGCTCATCGGCGATTGCAGGATCTTTGTGAGAGAGTGCGTGGACTGTGATTGCTGCCAACTCATCCTCATTTGCCTGATAGATTGTTGGCGCACGTACACGCATGTATACCGAGACGATATCGCCTCCGCGTAGGAATACAGGCGTCGAATCGAAAATCGGTGTGTGGTTGGTTGCAAAGAATAGTGTCGCAGTCCAGTTGTTTGGTACATCACTCAGATACACTGTGTAAGTGTCTGCGACCAGCTCAGCAGGGCCAGGGGTTGGGTTCGAGATTGTCATATTGTATGTTGTCTGCTGACCTGGCTCAATCGTGTGATAGAAGGTCTCAGTCTCGGTCAAAGCAACCTCTACAAGACCTGTTAGCACGTGGACATAGCAGATTGTGTACTGGCCCTGGTTGTTCTGATCGTTGCACCTATTGGTGTCTGACCAAGCGATGTGAACGCCGCTGCCCAAATCATTAGCGAAGGCTGGTGGTTGACCGAGGTCAGGAGCGAACGGAGAGTTCGGGCCGAGTTTATCCGATTCCCACTCAGATACCTCGTGGACCTCCCATGGGTCGATGACGCCCCAAGCGAGAGAATTCAGAGGGAACCCTTCGGGGTGGGCGTCATTCGTGTGGTTCAAGCGGACATACATGACCGTCTCACCCTGAGTCTCGTTGCCATTGTCCAACCATGAGATGTGGACATTGTCGAATGAGTCGGTTAGGATTTCTGGCATGTGCGAATTCGCGCCATATGGTCGGTCTTCGTCAACTCCATCGATTCCCTCAACTGTAGAAATGACTGAGTCGGTAATCTGCTTGATTCCGTAGGATGGTAGTCCACCAGGAGCACCGTCCCATGCGGCTGCTCCGCGCAATCGAAGTCGCACGTAGTAAATTTCGTAATTTACTGAGATATCAAATCCGTAAGCGCGGCCATCCATCCAAGCGATGTGGGTATTACCCGAAGTATCGATGGCAATGGAAGGGTGTAGACTGAACGCATCCTGCAAAGTGATTCTCGTATCGTTCACGACAACGAGGTGGCCATATCCTTGATGATCGGATGAAGGACCTATGTCCTCGACATATCGATTGTTGACGACCTTGGTTCCTGAGTCACCCTTGGTCCAACCCGCCCACGGGCTGTCGAGCAAAGAGTATGGGTCGAGGATTGAGATGAATATCTCGCGAGAGTTGTTGGTTGCAAGGTATACTAGTGCTTCAACCATTAATTGTAGGTCGGCAGCACTACTCGAACCTGTAGGGAAACTGTACATCTGCCCGCCAGCATTGGTATTGCGGGTGGTTGTGCCAGGACAGGTACGCGTACCCACGGATACGAATCCATTCGGACATTGAGCCAAATCTTGCATGTGAGAGCCTACATCGGTCGAGCCCTGCCCCCATCCTGCCGCCATCAGTGGGACTGGGACGATATCTGCGATAACACAGGCATCGTGAGCCTCGTTGATACTTTGCGTATCGTCAGACTGCTGTGCAGGGTCGCCTCCATACGGGCCTTCATCTGAAATTGGGATGACGATCTTCGTGGCGTTTGGATTCCAGCGGTGGTCTAGTTGAGTTGGTGGGTTGGCTGAATTGCCCATGCGGCCCTGTGCGTCTCGCCATGAGAGGCACGCCCATGTTGAAGCCGGGCCCCAGAATTCGGAGTAGTATCCTCCGTCTTGAGGAAGATTCACCGCTCCTCCATTGTAGACCACTTCAGTTAACTCGCGGATACCGCCTGAGTCATCAGATGGGTTTTGTCCGAGATGTGTCGAGCGTGGACCTTGACTTCCTGAGCCTCCAGTCTGGTAAGCTGATGCGCAAGTTCCAGAGGTGGATGCGGCAGGCCAATTGCCACTGAGGGCGTAAAGTGTCTCAAAGACAGTCATGTTGGCGTCGACGAGCATCGGCTTCAGTCCTTCGAAGGAACCGCCGCTAGCGAAATTGCCCCCGTAGAAAACTACGCACATATCTGCCCACTCGGTATTCATCGAACCCGAGGTATCGATTGGTACGACCATTTCCACCTTGCCGCCACGGGTGTCATCCCATACAACCTGCACTAAATCGTCAGCATCGACGGCAACATCAGGGTGGCCCTTGTGTCCGATGATAGGAGTCAGGAGGGTATCCTCTATGGCAACAATCGCTTCCCTACCTGGGAGGTCGATTTCAAGCATCGAGTAGTAAATCTGAGGCTGTTGGTAGAATTTGTCCAACTGCTCATAGGCATCTTCCCAAACAATGTGAGGGTTGTTCTGAGAATCGACTGCGATTGCTGGCCAATCTCGATTCTGTTGGTGACTTGCAATCTCTTCGTCATTAATTATTGAAAGAACCGTATCCAATCCAGAACTCCCATCCTGGTCATCTTGGGAGGGATCCAAGAGAGAATACATAATCGACCATTGATTTGATTTGTCTGCCCAAACGATGTGAACATTGTCATCACTATCGACTGATACATCAGGATGCCATGCGCGATGGGTTCCTGCGTTAGAGATCTGGGTCTCATCGATTAGAACGTCACCTCTGGCATCCAACATCTTGTAGTAGAGATGGTGAGTATTTCTGCTCCAAACAAAGTGGGTATTACCTACCGAGTCGGCGTCCATCGATACCATTCTGTCACTGTGTGTTCCTCCATTCACGACCTGAATCGCATCTGTCAAAACTATCTCGCTTCCTTCCGCTCTTTCGGAGAATTCCAATGTAGCGAATAGGCTCATCGTCATGATGAGTACCATCGCTATACTGCTCCTTATCTTCACTGTCTCCATTTCAATCACTCCAGCAACAATGCTACAACATCTCGTTTCGCTTTGATTCGATACTTAACCTCGACCCTTACGCGTCAGGCAAGAACGCGAAGGACTGGTTTCTGAGGTGGTGGTTTTGAGCATTCTTTCGAGGGCTCAAAGAGAAGCAGAACAGATGTTTGAGAAAGAAGTTTTCAAGCCCATTCAGCGGGATCAAAATCGGTGCCGAAACCACCCGTCTCATCTGTGTCGATTGATTTGGGTTCGGGTTGTGTTGGAGTTGATCTGCCAGATCGCTTTTTGGCCTTCTTCGCAATCCAGTCGTCAACTTGTCCGGGCTTGCCGATTCCTTGTCCATAACCGAATTTGATCTGGTGGATGAGTTCGAGTTTGGTCAACCAGACACGGCGCATGGTATGCATGAATTCGTTCTGAGTCAAACCATCAAACCATATTGGACGTGAGAGATTGAAGGCTTGCAAAGGTCCGGGCGTTTCAGCACTTGACTTGCCTACATGAAGGACCCAATCAAGGTCCGCCCGGGTTAGTTGGAGGCGCGTCTGGTGGAGCCAACCATCCCAGGCGTCAGGCTCCTCCTTGCCGTGTTCGCGCATCTCATTCTGCTGTCCTTCATCGACTCTGGTAATTGAATAAACGAGGGCGAGATTGCGGTTCTTGGGTATGACGACGTTGAACACATGACCCTGCTTGGTTGGAGGGTATTTGACGTGCAAGTGAATGAGTGCTTGGGGGTCCGAGACTTCTCTGGCTTCGAGTTTCTCGCTGGCCAGCCAGCCCTTGATGGCGCTTGCCGCCGACTTACCGTCCATGATGGCTGACTATTGCAGGTCCTATTTGAGAGCGCCGAGGCGAGAAGTGATGGAGTCAACGAGCTGATGGACTCTCTCGCCGTCTTCGCTGTTGAGGAGTTGCGCTCGTCTTGAGGCAGAATTTGAGTCGGACCAAAGGTCGTATCCTTTGATGCAAATTGAAGCAGAGAAATAGAAGATGAGAATTAGCAAGATGAATGTCCATAATGTGGTAATTTCAACGGCTCCGCCGGTCAAGATTAGTGTTCCAATGAGTGCACATGGAGGCCAGAAAAAGATCGGAGAGAACATGGCGGCGAGCATGAAGTAACTAGTTCGAGAATCTAGTCCTTCATCGCTATCTTCGGCCATGGACTTTGCAATCCCCCACTGTAGTCCTGATGAAGGAATGGCGATGGGAAGTGTTGCCAGCATCAGTAGTAACCCTAGCAATCCCTTGAGATATTCACCTACAGATTTGGCTCGAAGTCGGTTGGAGTCAGAGAGTGCGGTAGCATACAGGTTGTTGCTGTGGAGGATTTCGGCCGCTTCCTTGGCGTCCTCTACCATCGAATTTCCATCGCCGTCCCCAAGGGTTTCGCGGACCTCTCGAGTTGCGTGGACCTCCTGCGACAGACTCCGGAGTGGAGTACCTGCCTTGTTGGCACCAAGGTGGGCAATGAGTGTCCAAGCGCGATAGGTTTCCCAATCGGGTGCGTTGGGAGTCATCGGCGATAGTGCGTCGAAGATGCGTGTACGCATCTCGATAGTGTCCTCGTGTGAGGGCTCGAGCCATTCTCCGTTGGCAAGGCGCGCTCGATCTTCTAACGAGTAGGTCGAAGGTATGTCAATCGGCTCACCGAACTCGACATAATGGTCAGTCCTGAGCCAATGATGAGTGCGCCAGTGAAGTCCTACAGGCTGGACCACAGGGGCGGGCAATCCCTTCTCGTCTGCTATTGCCGCCGAGGCCAGCGCAGAACGAGAGGACCCTGTACGAAGCGCATGCAACTTCGAATCTTGATGTGATTTGCCTTCTGGCATTACGACCGCTGAGTGCCCAGTGGCGAGGCAGGAAGCGACTGTTAGCATGCCTCGATCATTGATGTAGCGGGCGAATTCTGCATCGACAATACCAGCCTCTATCTCTGCGCGGCGCAGTACTGGTTGACTTCCGAAGCGTCGGGCCCACCATCCGATGAGTGGTCGAGTTGTCAGATCATGCCTACCAAGTGATATCACCCGTTTCTTTTGTATGCGTGTAATCACCATTGGATCAACGAGTCCGTTGATGTGTGTGGCGACATAGATTGCTCCGCCATTCGCTTCAGGGAGAGTATCCCCTTCCCAATTTCGAAAAATCGCTTGATTAGCCAACTCAAACATGACGTCGAGAGCGCTCTGGGCCCAGCGCTTTCCAGGGTGCTTACCTGTGGTGTCGTGAGGAACGCGCTCTAACTTGTCACGCTTCAAACGAGTCGCACTCTGAGACAACTCAGGAAGAATCTCTGGCGCATTTTGAGAGTCCGGCACGAGGTCCCGAGGTGGGAGGGGGTTGAGAATACACCGATGCTAATCTAAGGCGGCAGAAATGGATTCAGCGAGAGTTTTCGCATCATCGTGATTGATTTTACCGTATTCCCAAAGGAAGGAATGAGTTGAGGAGGGGTATCGTGGAATTATGTGAATGTGAACGTGAGCGATTGACATCCCAGCCTCCTGTCCATTGTTTTGGATTAGGTTGTAGGCAGTCGCACCAGTTGCTCTCATGACTGCTTTGCATATTGCTGGAAGGGCACCCCCTAGTGCCGAAGCTGATTCTGAACTAAGTTGATCGAAGGAGGGGGCTGGTTCTTTTGGAACCACCAGCGTATGTCCTCTTGTCAGAGGTTGAATATCTAGGAATGCAATGGTGTGTTCGTCCTCATACAACTTGTGACAAGGCAACTCGCCTTCGATAATTCTCGTGAAGAGGGTTGGTTCTTCACCCATCTCACAACCTCACGATCTCGCTATTTGCTCAGCTAGAGATATCATGTCCTGAATCTCAAGCGCAGCCGACAATTCTGTGTTCATCACCATCGAGGAATCTGTAACCTTGATTCCTGTTGATTTAAGGTCGGCAAGTGAGGCTGCTGCGGCCTTCAGTGAAGCTTCGTCTCGCGAGCCATTACTACACGAATCCATGATTGAAGAGAGGGTTGCGGCGACCTGCCCGACGGAAGAACCTGCGCCATTTTGCAAGGCTTCTATGCGCGCTTTTGCTGCTGAGGATGCGTCCTCAACAAGTTTGGAGCCTGCAAAGTTCGCCTCTGCCACCCAGGCTCCTGCGTGCGCTCCTGCATTGCGACCTCCGACAAGATCGTCGAGGAGGAGGTTGCCTGCGAGCAGCCCCTCTCCATGCATGCCGTTGTGGGCTGATCTCCCAGCCGCATAGAGTCCGGTTGCCCACTTGCTACCGTCTTCGATTGTGACGCGCCCGTGATCATCCACGGGAGCTCCGCCAGTCGTGACTGCAATGGTGCTGCTGATTGGAACGACCTCTCTTGAGATGTCAAGTCCGGTTCTATCCTTGATTCTGGAACGTGTGTTAGCGAACCAGACGTGGGCGGCTGAATCCATACTGCGAAGGTCCAGTATGCAATTGTCCTCACCAACCTCGGACGAGTCGACATCCTCACCCGTTGACTTACGCACTCTACCTCCCGAGCCGAGCACATCGATGCTGATGTTGAGGTCGGTGCCTCGCACTGTCAGAGGATGAATGGGGTTGTTGGCCAAGCCTGAGAGAGAGATTCCGGCAGAGGCTGCGAGCGAGGAGCCGAGTCCGGCCCCATTAGCTGAACCCGACCAAATGCCTTGGTGGCCGGCTGTGGCGAGGATAACTGCCTTGGATTGGATTCCGACCACTTCGCCGGAACTCATGTCGTAGGCGGTTATGCCTCGAACTTGGTTGCCGTCCATCACTAGAGACATTGCTCGCAGATCGGCACGGCGGAGGACGCCGCGCTTCATCGCCTGTTCTTCGAGGATTCGAGTTGTGTTACGACCAGTGGCATCGCCGCAACCAGTGAGGCGGGGCATGCTGTGACCAGATACTTGGCTGGCATGAGGTAAGCCGCCATCGCGTCGGCGCAGAACAAGGCCCCACCGTTCGAGTTCTGCGAGAACTCCTACGCCTTCTCCGCAAACTCGCGCGGCTGCGATCTTATCGGTGGATTCGCCGCCGGCCGTAATTGTATCATCACGGTGCGCAGACGAGCTGATCTCGTCGATAGAAGCTGCCATACCAGCGAGGTCTAAATTCGAGTTCCCAGCGCCTATTCCGCTGGATTCGATGAGGACGGGGGTAGTGCCTGAATCGGCTGCAGCAACCGCGGCGCGAAGGGCAGCAGGGCCAGAGCCGATGATGATGAGATCCCAGGACTCCATTGTTCTCGGCTCCGGCGAGCCGCAAGACCGACATGAAGATGACGCTCGGGACTTTGTCCCGATACAAGCACTGATTGAAGCGCGGAAAACGCGGCTCGGAGGGAGTTAATGCAAACTCAATCCGCCAAGGCGAGAGCAATCCTGCGAACCTCGGAGGCAGCGTCTGCCATCCGGTGACCCATGCTCTCTGCTTGGACTCCGGAAGAAAGCGTAGTCCGGACTACAATCGATTCGAGAGTCTCGCCTTCCTCATTGCGAAGAGTTACCTGTACTGGATGCGGCCCCGATAGAGAATCGGGCCACGCCAATCCGATCCACAGCACCGTAGAATCTGCCAATAGGCGACCGAATGAATTGGTTAGAGCGCCGCGCTCATCATTGACTGAGATTGGCGATTGTGGCTTCGACGAGGCTTTGGCCAACACCCGCAAAGTCTGAAGTTCGGGCTCTCCTTCAGCGGCCAAAATATCAACTTCGATTGACTGTTTTCTACCCGAATGATTGTGAATCATCACGAATAGGTCGCCCTGCCCCTGACCGCATCTTGGAGGAAGGTCAAGGTCGAGTCGCCAAGCCGCCTCGATGAGGCTGGGGTCGCCACGAATTACCGAATCTTGGAGGCGATCCGTCAAGCGGAACAAACCAGGTTGCCAAGCGCGAGTATGAGTAAGTAAGCGCCTGAGAGTGGTCATATTGAATCTCGAATGCTCAGCAATCAGTCCATCGATTGCCGAGACTTTGAACACCCTGCGCGTCTCACTCAGCAATCCATTCTCGTCGAGTAGGCCAAGGTGCTCGAGGTGTATTGCTTGTAGCAAGTGTTCGACTGCTGACTCAGCCGTCTGATCGGTCCTCACATCGTCATGCAGCGATTTAATCCAGATATCCCAATGACTGGCTGTCTCTGGGTCAAGGTGTGCCACCAAGAGGTCCGAGAGTACTCGGTCAAGTGTGCTGGAGTGAATGGTAGGGGCGTGGAGTGAGAGGAGAGGAAAGGAATTCGAGCGCATCGGAATCGATTCTTCAAGCCGCAGTGTATTGAGCGCAGTGATGGTCCCCAACACAACGCAGGACCCGATTACCAGAGAACTCAGAGTAGTTCCGGCCGCGAGATTCCACAGTGACGCCAGCGCGGCCGTGGCGAGAATTGCACAAGACAATCTAACGCGCTCACGGATACGCCTCTCATCGAGGGAATTCAAAATCCGTTCGACGCCGGGGTATGCATTCATCGAACGAAAACCGACCGCGCGTAATCTCAACCTGTCTCTTGCAGACATTCGAGCGAAAGAAGCTGCGAATAGAGCCGGGACAAAACTCACCGTCAAGGCAACGTGAACAGCGATCGCGAAAGGAAAGGATGCTCGCTCCCACCCAATGAGAAGTAGGGCAGAAGTGATTGGAGCGGCCACTGAAAGAAAAAGGCGTAATTGGGGTTGAGGCCAAGTGGAAGCAATACGAACCCAGAACCTCCGTCCTGTGTCTCTGGCCTTGACTCTCAGACTCAGAGCTTGCTCCTGCTGAACGTGGCGCTCGCTCTCCTCCGCGTAAGGAGTGGGGAGACTACGCTCACTCGCCATGGTCCTCCGACCACACTCGGGGCTTGATTCTCTCGGCTGGAATAGAGGCGTTTGGCGGCGGTTTCCAGACCCCTACTATTCTTGAGGGAGATGCGGTCGCAGAACCGGGCGATTAGTGTAGTCTGGATATCACCTTGGCCTCCTAAGCCGAGAACACGGGTTCAAATCCTGTATCGCCCGCCACGAATTTCCGGATTAGCCGAAGGCGAGTCCGTGCTTTCGTCCAGAGGCTGCAGCCTTGTGAAGAAAAGATTCGAATGGGATTCTTGCATGCATAGTCCTTCGGATTTGTGTATCGCAAAGAGCTAGGTCCGCAAGCAATTCCCGCCGCAATTCATCAGGCAATGACAAGCGGCGGCCCACCAAAACATCGTGCAGTTGGGAAATGAGATCATCCGCATCGAGGCCATGATCGTTCATCAATCGGTCAATCTCGGCCATGGCTCCTGCCAAAACCTTGGAGCGGCGGCCACGGACATTTTCCCAGCGCCATTCGACCACACGCCCACGCAAAGCCAACTCAAGCAGATGGCGGCCTGCTTGCAACGTTGTCGCCTGCACCAGCCGGTGGACTGCGGATCTATCGGCCGCTAATCCTCTCGCATCCAGCATTTCGAGGGTGAAGAGGGCTTTTCGGAGGTTGCCTTCAGACACGTAAGCGAGGTCTCCCAACACTCCATCACCGACCTCGGCCCCTTCTTTGGTAGCCAATGAGCGCATGGTCTCGATGACGACATCTCGTTCAGCGGAAGGGATCCTTACCATCCTCGTGCGCGAGCGAATTGCATCAATCAACCGAGAAGGCGCTCGCGCAACCAGAATGAATCGACTGGCGACGCCGACAGTTTCCATCATGCGGCGAAGGTATGCTTGTCTGATGCCACCCAGATGGTCGGCGTCCTCGATTACCAATAATCGACTGACTGGGACTCGTCCTGGTTGAATCTCTATCTCGGTCCCAGCCGGAGCCACATCACCCTCTGCAGCCTGGATAATCCCGCGATCATAGGCGTCCAGACTCATTCTACCGGCAAGAGTATCTGCTGAACCCGAACCACCTGGCCGAAGAAATCCCTCAAACTTGGCCATAGCTCCGCGGGTTCGAGCTAGATCGCGCGCCTGTAGAACATGCGTAGTCGCCTGCCACCCAGGGCCTAGCATCTGCCGAGCGACCAACCTCCATGCGGCCGTCTTTCCAACCCCCGCAGGCCCAGTAATCAGAAGATGTGGGGGTTCAGCAGCTAAACTAGCACCTACAAGGGCATCACGAACACCGGCCGGCACGGCCAATTCATCGAAGGTACGCGGAGCATGAGTGCTCAGCCAACTCGCCACGGGGCAACGTGAGTGAGGCGGGTCTTGAAGTGAGCGCCAATGCTTCCACTGGGGAAGGTTGTCCCGCGCTGCGATTTCAGCGTGCTCGGAGAATCTTGTATCCGCTCTCGGTTCCTTCCTTGCGCGGCTTGAGGAAGATACGGTATCCACACTTGTGGCATGACTTGCCAACGGTACCTACCTCGATCCATTCGATGTGTCCGCAGCGCAGACACTTGTATCGAGGCTCGAGAGAGTCCATCGGTGAGCTGCAATGATTGCACGAGGCATTGCCGTCAGGGTCGTACGGCTTGCGGTCAGTGCGGTTGCAGGAGCGGCACTTGTAGAGAGTGAGCCTGTTAGCCATCGAGCCGGCGACCTGCCAGCCCTTCTTCAATCTGCTCATCGTTGATACGGGCCCTAACGGGCCCTTCTACAGATATCTACGAAGTTCTCAAAGATCTGTACACCATACTCAGAATCGTTGACTTCGGGGTGGAATTGAAGGCCGAATCGATCCTGGTTTTGGTTCTCCATTGCTTGAATTTCGCACGATTCACTGCTTGCTGTAATGTGGAATCCCTCAGGCACTTCCACAACCTCGTCATTGTGGCTCTCCCACACATTCTGAATCTCGGGCGTACCAGCGAAGATTAGTCCGCCGCCGTCGACGAGATTGATTGTCGCGGCGCCGAATTCTGGAGCGGGGGCCTCGTCGGCTCGGCCACCGTAAAATCCGGCCATGAATTGGTGGCCGGCACATATTCCTAGAATTGGTATGTCCAGGCTGAGATAGGCCCCACAATTGCCAAGTTCTCCAGTCAGACCTACTCGGGCTGCCCCGCCTGAAAGAATTAGCCCGTCTAGAGTTCGAAGTTCTGAGAGTGGAGTTTTGTTTGGAATAATCTGGGTATCGACTCCCATGTAGCGCAGCATGCGCCATTCGCGGTGGGTCCATTGGCCGCCGTTATCGACGACATCGATGACGAGGCGGTCATCGCTCATATCGAAGTGGGGCCGAAGAAGGGTGATGAATAATGCCCTGATTTCGTTTCAATCTGACTTTGTTATTTGGGCTGGAATCGAAGGTAAGAAGGCACCCCCGGCTCGCGAGCGATTGAAATAGAGAACGGTAGTCGTGCCGTCTCCTGCCCTGATGGTGTAGTGGCCTATCATGCAGCCCTGTCGAGGCTGCGACCCGGGTTCAAATCCCGGTCGGGGCGCCACTAATTCTCCTCTTCCGCCAGGAGGATTCTTGCAGTGAGAGAGTTCTCAGTCAATTATTCAGCGAGAAGTTGCCTGATGCAACCAGGTAGACGATTCCCACAAAAATTACGAGGAAGATGATAACCCAAGAGAGTAACAGGAGCGAGAACATGGCAGCAATAGCGATGTGGGAGCCTATGACTGCCCTAACGAAGGGCGAAGGTTCGTCCAAATCCGCGAAGAAGAAGCCGGCTGAGAAGATACCCCCCCCCACGTAGTAAGTGGAAATCTTGTTGGGGATTCCCGATTCAATGAACTGTGAGACAGAGGAAGAGGGGCCCTGGAGGAAAAGCATGATTGGATAGAGGAGGGGTATGCTGAATCCCACCAGAAAGTAGGGGTCCCTCCAGGATTTTTGGAAGGTTGAGAAGTACCCGGAAGAGGGGGCATCTGGAGAACTCATGCTATGTCTTATTCATTAACAAGAATAAGGATGTTCCCGGCGCCACTAATTCTCCTCTTCCCACCAGTTGGCTTCTGCTTGGGGGTCGGGCTCCGGTTCTGGCTCTGATACGATCTCCTCAAGCATTGATGGTTGATGTCTCAAACAATAATTTGAGGCTCGGTAAGTTAACGCATTGCAAGATTCGATTGAACAGTTTTGCATTTGCTGGAGTCGCCTTTGAGCAGGAGTTAGTGACTTCCTTAACCTTCGAGCATCCTCTATTTCGTGTCTTTCGGTGGGGTTGTCAGCAAGCGATTCGGAAACGCCTTGGGACGCCTTTTGTCCCGCCGTAATCAAGAGCCAAATGAGGCCACCGCAAAGAAGCTCGGCAATAAACGACTCAATCACAACTATTCTCCGTCCATGAATTTGAATCTACTTTTCTTGG
>JAQXEV010000092.1 GCA_029250665.1 Candidatus Thalassarchaeaceae archaeon
ACTCGACGAACTCGAATCGCTAATCATGAAAGATGACCAGCCCATCGATTTCGATGATCTTGACGAGGCTGCAATTCAGACCACGATGGGCGAATTGGAACAGGCAATGCATGGCGTCTCAACCAAACTCTACGAGGCTGCTGCAGCCGAGATGGCTGAGCAGCAAGCGGCTACCGATGCCGAGTCTGCAGATGACGACGGCGATGGTGTTGTCGAAGCCGACTTCGAAGTCGTTGACGGCGATGACGATAATGATGCTGACTAAAGATTGAAGGTTAGCATCTTACCTCTTCTGATTATGCACGTAATGACCAAAGTCACCTTGGGTATTGGTGGCGTTCTCCTTCTGATTAGCGCAGCAGCTCTTGCGATTGGGGGAGCGTCAGCTTCTGACACTAGCTGGTGGGATGATGATTCTATTGGAGATGAATATTGGACTGGAGAAACTTCTGAATCATTTTCTGGAGAATTAATTTGGAACGCGTATTATCTAGTATATGTTGAAGAAGGTTATGAAGTAGATATAGAAATTTATGAAGGTTCCAATGGTGGTTGGGGTATATTCTCGTCTTGTAAACAATATGATGATTGTGAGGATTATGACACAATTCCCGGATACGATTATATTGGCGATTTTGAAGTCCAATTTTCTGGTGATTTTAAGATAGATTTTACTGAAAATGAAAGTCGGTCAGTAGATGTCATGCTTCGTGAAGAAAAAATCCCGGTTAACAGCTTACTGGGGGCGTTTGGCGGATTCTGTGGCTTATGCTGTTCACTTTTGCTTCTAATTATTGGAGGCATTATGGCCTTCACAATGAAGGACAAACCTAAGGTTCAAACCAGAATTCAGATTGATAATGAAACGGTTGTTATTCAAGAGAATCCTGATGAATCGCTGTATGATCAAGATGAATCTGCTTAATCATCAGTCCTGAGTAATCAGGTGATGAAGCGTTCGGACATGTACACCGGTACCGCCGTGTGCAACACAGGCGTTGGTATCTGCACCCCAAGCAGTTCCGGCTATGTCTAGATGAGCCCAAGGAATCTGTGATTTTTCTCCATCTTCTCCCTCACGCTCTTGGACGAATTGCTTCAGGAAAGCAGCAGCTGTGTTCGCACCGCCCCAGCGGCCTTTACCTCCATTCCTAACATCTGCAAACTTGGAGCTGGTCATCTCCTTCTCGAAAGCAGGTAGAAGCGGCATTGGCCATGCTAGTTCGTCAACATCGTTTCCTGCTTCGTGGATTCGGTCTCGTAATTTGTCATCATTTGACCAAAGTCCAGATGCCTCATGTCCTAGAGCAACTACACATGCTCCTGTCAGAGTCGCTAGATCAACGATGTATGATGGATTGAGTTCGGCAGCCTTCCAAAGACCATCAGAAAGCACATTTCGGCCCTCAGCATCGGTGCTGAAAATTTCAATCGTTTTGCCAGAGTAAGTGTCGATAACGTCCCCAGGTCGGTATGCTTCAGCGCTTGGCATATTTTCTGCCATGCAAGTGATTCCGTTTACTCGACCCTTGTGTCCGGTTGCCCAAAGGGCTTGGAATAGCCCGAAGACTGTGGCCGACCCGTGCATATCGTACTTCATATCCCACATGCCTTGGCTTGGCTTGATTGAAATTCCACCAGTGTCGAAAGTGATTCCTTTCCCAACGATACAAGGCACCTGTTCGCCTTCTTGAGCATCGGGATTTAGTCGGAAGAAGACCATGCAGGGCTTACGAATACTGCCCTTTCCGACAGCGATTACACCCTGCATACCTTCTTTTTGTAGTCGCGCGTAATCCCAAACCTCGACCTCAACATTTTCCTTGTCCTCAGCCCACTCAAGCGCTCTTCGGCCGTATTCATCGGGATACAGTCGGTTTGCAGGTTCGTTGGCTAGGTCGCGTGCTAAGTGAACACCCGTGGCGATTGAGCCCGCCTTTGTGACAGCTGCACCGAGCGCTTCGAGATGGCGATCGTGGGCTTGGCACTCGAGCGACCACTCGCCCTTGTCTTGCCCATCTTCGTCTTTCTTCTGGTACTTGTCGAAGGTATAATCACGCAGAATCATGCCTTCGGCGAAGGCAGCCATGTTAGCTGTCTTCCAGCCGGTTGTGAATCGCACAACGATTTCTGTGCCAAGATCCTTTGAGAGCTTGGCAAGGCACTTGGCACCTGCGTCGCGAGCACCTTTGTGCGTGAGCTTCTCCTTGTCACCCACGCCGATGAAAATTACTGTGCAACCCTCGGTCCATACACTCAGCGACTCTCCCGGTTTACCAGAGAT
>JAQXEV010000105.1 GCA_029250665.1 Candidatus Thalassarchaeaceae archaeon
CGAAGCCATCGCTCTTCGATTCAATTATGCGATGGGTCTCACGAACTCCGATAATGGGATCGAACACTGGCAGTGAAGATGATGATGCAATCGTTGCGGCCTATGTTGATTCACATCTGGCCGCGCACGAGGCGATTGGAAAGGAGGCCGCTGCTCGCATGTCTGGCTACGGAGCCTCGACGCCTGAACAGGCGGCCCAGAGGTTCACTGCCTCGCATCAGGCCGCCATCGAATATCTCAGACCTGATGGCAAAATCAATCGCGCACGAGCGGGATTACTGTTCATCGAATCCTACCGCGAGCTGCCACTTCTAACTTGGCCTCGCACGCTGATCGATGCAATAGTCGAACTCGAGGAATCAATGGTGAAGTGGCGTCATGCACACGCACGTATGGTTGAACGAATCATGGGGCGCCGCATGGGAACAGGTGGAACCAGCGGCGTCGATTATCTCGATGCAACCTCTCAATATCGCATCTTCAAAGATCTCTGGGCGGTTCGCACGATTCTCATTAAGCCGCAGTCGCGACCGGCTCTGAGTAATGCGGAATTCTACAGATATTCTTCTGAGAATTGAGGGGTTGCGGCGGTGCAGTCATCGCACCTTTCAAGGCCTGAACCTGTCTCGCTGTCGCTATGACGACCCCCGTCATCTGTGCCTACGCACGAACTCCCTTCGGTCGTTACCGTGGGGCTCTTGCGGGATACTCAGCGACTGAACTCGGCACGCTGGCTGTGAAGGCACTGCTGGAGCGTGCCGCTATCGATGCCTCAAGCGGCATCGTCGACCAACTCTACATGGGTCAGGTATTGCAAGCGGGTGCAGGTCAAGCTCCCGCCCGGCAGGTCGCACTCGGTGCTGGTCTGCCATATTCGACGCCTTGCACGACTGTCAACAAGGTCTGCGGTTCGAGTCTAAAGGCGGCGATGATCGGTGCCACTGAAATCATGGCTGGACGTGCCGATGTGGTAATCGCCGGTGGGATGGAATCGATGTCGAATGCACCACATTTCATTCGCGGTGCGAAGCGCGGCGATGAGATATCTTACGGTGATCTCTCGGGCATCCTCAGCCACGATGGACTGAAGGATGCCTATGATGGATCTATGATGGGTATCACGGGAGAGACGATTGCCTGTGAGGCCGAAATCTCCCGTGAACAATCGGATGCTTTCGCGATCCGTTCACACACTCTATCCAATCAAGCCTGGGACCAAGGATGGTTTGCTGAAGAGTGTCTAGAAATTGATGAACTAAGCCGTGATGAAGGTATCCGCACAGACACTTCGATGGAGAGTTTGGCCGGTCTCAGAACCGTCTTCGACAAAGATGGCCAAGTCACTGCCGGCAATGCCAGCCAAGTCTCAGACGGAGGCTCGGCGGTGCTAATCGCATCCGAGGCAGCCGCCGCAACGAATGGCTGGCCGGTACTTGCACGGATAGTCGACTTCGTCACCTCCGGCGTCGAGCCACACCGAGTAATGTCGGCGCCCATTCCAGCCGTCAAGATGCTTCTAGAGCGCAATGGACTTGCTATCGCAGACATCGACATCCTCGAGCACAACGAGGCCTTTGCAGCCGCTTCTTGCGCGGTGCAGAAGGCCTTCGAAATTCCAGATGAGAAATTCAATCCACACGGCGGAGCAGTGGCGATGGGCCATCCTCTCGGCGCTACCGGAGCACGTTGCTTGATGACGCTAACAAACGCGCTCAATCGCACCGGTGGCCACCGTGGAATAGTCACCATTTGCCTCGGCGGCGGCAACGCTGTTGGTATGCTAATCGAAGTTTGAACAAGCCGCTTACTGCGCCCCCATAGGGGGCGGGTGCCGGCCGGTGGGCTAATAGGGAGGCCTCCGGTCGCCGGCCCCGATGGTCAAGCCCGCAAGACTACACACTCGCTTCGAGAAGGCCCGAATCATCGGTGCTCGAGCCCTGCAGATTAGCATGGGCGCACCGTTGTATGTCTCGGAAGAGGAACTCCGCGATAACTTCATGGACGAACTAATCCAACTCTACGGGACCGAGGATGCGAAGGCTCGCTTCGTACTTGACCCTCTGAAGATTGCAATGCTAGAGTATGAATCTCACCGCATCCCAATCGACGTCGACCCTCACATCAAGGATGAGTGAGGCTCCCGGCGCTCGCCGCCGCTCCGATGGGAGGATGAGCAATGCTCGACCGTCTCGATACGAAACGTCTGACGGCCGCACTGATCGTACTGACACTCCTAGTCATCGCAGTCGGAGGTCTCGTCCGAGTCTCAGAAGCTGGTGAATCCTGCCCCGACTGGCCAACTTGCTTCGGTTCGTGGTCTTTTGATATCAGCCCCGAAGAGCAGGAGGACTGGTGGCAAGAGAATCCTGATGAAATCGATTCTCGCGGCGAGCACCACCGTTACACCACTTTCGAGATTTTCACAGAGTGGTTCCACCGGCTGCTCGCCGGTGCCATCCTTGGTCCTCTCGTTCTACTCAATTGGTTACTAATCCGCAGAGGCGAGGATTCGAGTTCCGAAGTCCGCTTCGGCTCAAGTCTCGCGGTCGGACTAATCATCTGGCAAGGTGCACTCGGCTGGCTAACAGTCGAGCTCGACAATGAACACTGGAGTGTTGCTCTCCATCTTGCCAGTGCACTAGCCTTCGAACTCGCACTCGTCTGGCTCTGGCTTTGCCTCAATAGAGACTCGGGCCAAACCCCTGATTGGCTGGAATTTGACCCGGTACTCGCCTCTCGTTGGAACAAGCGAATTGCTTGGCTCGGACTCGGTTCATTCACCGCCCTCTTCGCCGGCGTTTTCGTCGCCACCACACCGGGAGCAGACACGGTTTGTGGAGTCGGTAGCCATGATGCTTGGCCGTTGTGCCATGGACAATTATTCCCTGAAATTGTAGATATTGTCAATCAATCTCAAGTCATCCATCGATGGATTGTCGCCGCGGTTGGAATTGCTCTACTCACCGCGGCGTGGATCGTCTGGAAGGAACACAAGGAGCACCAACACGGCTTAATTCTGCGTAATTGGATATGGACTGCTGCTGGACTTTTCCTGCTGAATTTACTCATCGGCGCATTCTACGTTTTGTCCTGGGCGCCGGACACTGAGTCGTTCCAACAAACTCTCTCTCTGATCCATCTTCTGATTGGCTCGCTGGTCTTCCTGACCCTCTCTACCGCTTGGCTTGCCACATCCACACTCGCTCTCCACGAACACTCTCCTGAGGCCCTCGACTGACCTCTGCAAGGATTAGGTTTGGACACTCTTCTGATGAGTTGTATTGAAGGACTCACGCCCAAAGGGCGTGACATGAGAGAGCCTACGACAGGGGCACGTGCCTGGCTAACTCTCACTAAACCTGGAGTCGTAGTGCTGCTACAAGTGACCGCTCTTTGTGCAGTTCTATGCCATGATATGCTGGCAGCAGGTGGATTTTCTGGAATGAATTGGGGTGACTCGGCTCAGACTATGGCGGTCGTCTTTGTTGGGGGATATCTGACCGCCGGCGGAGCGAATTCGATCAATATGTGGTACGACCGAGATATCGACCCAATCATGGCTCGGACGGCTAATAGACCAATTCCAACAGGGGAAATTAGTGCTAATGCAGCACTTGCCTTTGGAGTATTGATATCGGTCGCCGGTGTGGCATGGTTCGTTCAATTCGGTAATGAGGTAGCTGCTTTCTGGGCGGCATTTAGCATTCTGTTCTACGTCTTCATTTACTCTATGTGGCTGAAACGGAGTTCTGTGCAAAATATCGTCATCGGCGGCTTGGCTGGGGCAACGCCGCCGGTAATCGGTTGGGCGGTAGCGGCTGGCGAACTTTCGCTCGATACCGCCAGTGCCGAAGCTCTCGCAACTTCGATTTTCGACCTCGGCAGTTGGATGCCGTGGTACCTCTTGATTCTGATTTTCCTTTGGACTCCTCCTCACTTCTGGGCTTTGGCCCTCTATCGTTCGGAAGAGTACGATTTGGTCGGCGTCCCGATGATGCCCGGCGTCAAAGGCGCCGAGCGTACTCTAGTTGAGATGAAAGTCTACGCAACCCTGCTAGTTGTGCTGGCCCTCGCCGCCCCAATAGCGATGGGTGGAATGGATCGCTATGACACGATTTTCTTTGTCTTTGGAGGAACAGCAGTTGCCGTTAATCTCTGGTATGCAAGGACGGTCTTCATGATCGACCCTAACGAGCCGCGTACCGAAGCAGGACGAATTCCGAGCGCGGCTCGCAGCTTCTTCGTATCGATGATTTACCTTGCACTCATGTTCGCAATCGTAGTCACGGCCAGTGCTGGACTTGAGGGAGCTATTCTCGGAGCCATCCTCGCAGCTACTGTGATTATCAGAGACGAAACAAACGCACGAAAGAAAACTGCGAATTAATCCTCAAAATAGAGCCTCATCACGCGCGTTTGAAGCAAATAACAGCCTCAAACCCAGAAATCCTCAAACGCCATCGTGGTCGCTCGTCGGCCGTAGTACGCAGTTCGCGTGGAGGGAGAGCATGAAGGAAAAAGATCTCATCTACGATTGGAATGTCATCGATTACGAAATCGATCGCAACCCTGCCAACCATCCACACGATGTCTGGTTCGACGACGAAACCCTGCGTGACGGACTGCAAAGCCCCAGTGCACGCAATCCAACGATTGAACAGAAGATCGAACTCATCGATTACATGGAACGCCTCGGTATCCAGAAGGTCGACCTCGGCCTACCTGGTGCCGGACCCTTCCACGTCAACCACATCGATGCGATGCTCACTCACATGGGTGAGAATGGCTACGACTTGCGACCGGGGTGTGCTGTGCGGACGGTTGTCAGTGATATTGAGCCGCTCGTTGATTTGCAGGCAAAGCATGAGCGGCAAATTCAGGCGAGTGCTTTCTTGGGCACAAGCCCGATTCGGCAATATGCTGAGGGCTGGACGATGGACCGGATTCTCAGCACTGCGGAAAAGGCTGTTTCATTCGCGCTCGACAACGATATTCCAGTGATGTTCGTGACTGAGGATACAACGCGATCGAAGCCTGAAGAAATCAAGGCAGTTTACACTCGCGCGCTCGAGTTAGGCGCTGATCGCATCTGTGTTTGTGATACGTGTGGTCATGTTACTCCGAATGGGGTTCGCAAATTGCTGGCTTTCATTCAGGATGAGGTGATACCTGATGCCGGAGTCAAGCGCCGTGACATCGAGGTGAATTGGCATGGACATCAAGATCGAGGCCTTGGGGTTGCGAATAATTTGGCCGCGGTCGAAGCCGGCGCTGATGTGATTCATGGAACTGCGCTCGGCGTCGGCGAACGAGCCGGTAACGCTCCGCTAGATCAGACATTGGTCAATCTCTCCTTGATGGGCGTTATCGACAATGACTTGACTGCACTCAACGAGTACATGCGCAAGGCGCATGAATATGTCGAAGTCGCCTTGCCGCGCAATTATCCAGTGTTCGGTGAAGACGCCTTCGAGACGGGTACTGGCGTTCACGCAAGCGCTGTCATCAAGGCGATGAAGAAAGGCGATCACTGGCTTGCTGACCGAGTTTATTCAGGAGTTCCCGCACAGGATTACGGTCTGCAGCAAATCATTCGAATCGGCCACATGAGTGGGCGCTCGAACATTACCTGGTGGCTCGAACAGAATGGCTACGAGGCTGATGATGAATTGGTTGCCCACATGTTCGAGGTGGCGAAGAGTCAACGTCGTTTGATGAGCGATGAAGAGGTTCATGCAGCCATCACAGCCTTCCGTACCGACTGAATAACTGCGATGCGACGGACTGTCATCCGCCGGGAACGGCTAAAACCCCTACAAGCGCGAACAACCCTCATGCGTACGGCAGCCATGCTGTTGGTCCTGATGTTGGTAAGTCCAGTAGCAGCGGCGATAGTCGACGAGCAAGAAGTCCAGATTAACCTCGAGATAGACGGTGAGCCGATTCTGCCAACATACTCGCTAGCCGTGCAGCTCGCCTTCGACAGAGTCGAGAATTTAGATCAATACAGCGAAGACCAATTGGCTGAGACAAACGAGTGGTTGGTCGTTACTCAGATTCCACTCGAGAAGCAGATCTGGTCGGTAGCGAGCCCTGAGATGGTCAAGACCACTTCAGTCCTGCACGGTGCTTACATCTGGACTTTCAATGAGCCACTGAACGCCATTCCAGATCTCAATATAGCCCTCGAACTTGGCCAAATTGAATCATTCTCACCCCTCGTCGAGCGCCAGCAATACACGCGCGACAATCCAAACGACCCTGAGTTCGGAGCTCAGTGGCACCTCGATAATTATGGCCAGACAAACGGTTTGTCAGGGGAGGATATCAACGCCACCGAAATCTGGGATGATTATCGCGGTGAAGGAGTCATCATCAGCATAGTCGATGACGGATTGGACCACGAACACCCCGACATCGAGGACAATTACGAACCAACCTATTCCTACGATTGGTGCAATGATGATAGCGACCCGGCACCCAGTGATTGGAACGGCCACGGGACTGCTGCTGCCGGCGTCGCCGCAGCCACCGGCAACAATTCGCTCTACGTCTCCGGGGCCGCGTGGGAAGCAACCCTCGCAGGCTCGACCCTCATCGCTTGTTGGGCTGGCGATAACACCGAGGCCGATGCTCTATCCTTCGAGAATGATAATATCGACATCTACTCGAATTCTTGGGGGCCTTCCGATGACGGTTCAACGCTCGAAGGACCGGGGCCATTGACCCTCGCGGCCTTCGAGGAAGATGCTTACTGGGGTCGCAGCGGCCTTGGCAACTCGATTACTTGGGCCGCCGGAAACGGACTTGGCAGTGATGATAATGCCAACAAAGATGGCTACGCTAACAGCCGATTTACAATCGCCGTAACCGCTATCACGCACGAAGGTGACCAGTCATACTATGCCGAGCCAGGAGCAAATATCCTAGTTGCAGCTCACTCCAATGGTGATGGCGAAGGAATCACTACAACCGACATCACTGGAAGCGGCGGTTACAATGGAAGCGGCAATGTCACCCACACATTTGGCGGCACCTCAAGTGCAACCCCTCTCGCCGCCGGAGTCATCGCGCTGATGTACGATGCTAACGAAAACCTTAGCTGGCGCGATGTGCAGGAGATTTTGCTTCGAACAGCACGCATGAATGACCCCAGCGATTCATCTTGGAACACCAATGGCGCAGGACATGATGTCTCGCACAAGTATGGATTCGGAGCGGTTGACGCAGGCGCAGCAGTCTCAATGGCACTGAATTGGACGACCCTTGAGGGCGAGACGAACGCGACTTTCGGCCCCTACTATGAGAATTTCGACATCCCTGATGGCAACTCCTCATGGAGCGAATTTCCAGTCGATATTCCCGTCGAATTATCCCTCGAAAGTGTCGATGTAATCGTCGATATCAATCACACATACCGCGGTGATCTCGATATCGTTCTTGTCTCTCCAGATGGCACGGAATCTTGGCTCGCTGAGAGTAATGGCGATACTAATGATGACTTCTCAAATTGGTTGTTTAACACCGTTCATCACTGGGGTGAATCAAGCCTTGGTGAATGGATATTGAAGGTCCGAGACGCCGGTTCAGGAGATAATGGAACTCTGAACTCATGGCAACTGATTTTCCACGGAGTCGACATCGATTTCGATCACGACGACGATGGACTCTCTGACGAAAATGAGACTCTGATTTGGGGCACCGATCCATACGATGCAGACTCTGACGGCGATGGACTCTCTGATTACGACGAAGTGATGACTCACGGGACCGACCCTCTGATGTCTGACTCGGACACAGATGGTTTGACCGACGAACAGGAACTCAACACCTACGGCACCGACGCGCTAGATTCTGACAGCGACGATGACGGCTTATCTGACGGCGTCGAGGTGAATTATTGGGGCACTGATCCGCTCGATTATGATGCCGACGCCGACAATGATTTGTTCTATCATTTCCAAGATTGTAACGACAACAATCCTAGTGTAAATCCTGGGACTTACGAGAGATTGAATGGAATTGACGACGATTGTGACGACCTCACCGACGAAGGCTTCAACTTCACAGACCGCGATTCTGATGGACTGAAGGATTGGCCGGAGTACCACGTTCATGGGACTGATTTCGAAGATGATGACACCGATGATGACGGATTAACCGACGGTGTTGAGGTGAATACTCACGGCTCAGATCCATTGACTTACGATGCCGATGCTGACTCCGATGGATTCCACTGGTTCCTTGATTGCGACGACGAGGATGAGTATCGGAATCCAGCGCTTCCAGAATTATTAGACAATAAGGACAACGATTGTGATTTAATTGTGGATGATGGATTCTGGGATCTTGATACTGACTCGGATGGACTCGACGATTACGACGAATTCCACAATGTAACCTCTAACCCCTACGATGGCGACACCGATGGCGATGGTCTTCCTGATGGGCTCGAAGTCAATACCTACGAGTCAAATCCACTCTGGGCCGACCCCGACGATGACGGCGACGGCTGGTACTGGTTCCAAGATTGTCAGGATGATGACTCAGAGCGTGCGCCGTTCTTGCCTGAAGTGCTCGACTCGAAGGACAATGATTGCGATGATGAAATCGACGAGGACTTCCACGCGCGCGATAGTGACCATGATGGCCTCGGCGATTATGATGAGTACCACAATCTCTCAACCGACCCAGAAGATGCCGATTCGGACGATGACGGGATGACCGATGGGAAGGAGGTCCTCGATACAAAGTCCGACCCTCTTGTCTACGATCACGACCGTGATGATGACGGATTCTATGCCTTCGAAGATTGTGAGGATCTCATCGAGAGCATCAACCCTGATGCACCCGAGACATGGAATGGCTGGGATGATGACTGTAATGATGTGGTAGATGATTCATTGATTCGTAGTGAAATCATTCTGACTGCTCCAGAAACTTCTGCAACAATTTTCTGGGATTCGGTAAATGATACGCTGCGCGTCGATATGCACGGCATTCCCACCGAGGTCAGCAAGACTATTGTCTGGGAGATGGAAGGAGTCGCGCTGAGTGGAAATATGAGCGATGATGGTCAGACATTGATTATTGAGGCAATCGATTGCGAATCGAAAGATTGGGATCTTGCCGTGATTTTGTGTAAGAACGGAGATGCACTGCGTTACCTGAACGTGTCAATCACTGATTCGGGATTCGTCACTGAGGTGCAGTGGGTTGTTGATGTCGAGGTGTATATTCCGCCACTGACCTTCCTTGAGTCATTGTTTGACTTCTTCGGCTCAACCATTGGTATCGTCGTCTTGCTGCTGCTGATGCTGTCTATAGTCGGAGGAGTCTCATTAGCTGGTATGAAAATGCGAGAGAACAAGATGGTCGCTGATGCCTATGCAGAATTCCGAGTCAATCAGCGCCCTCCCGGTGTCGCTCCTGAGCACAGAGGGGCAGAATTGCCTGCTGCACCTGACCTCAGTGCTCTGCTGAGCCAGCACAGTCAGTATACTCCTGCTGCAGTTGAGGAGATCCCAATGCTCGGTGCAACGGCTGTCGCCGCTGCGCCGGTTGTGGAGTCAAATCTACCTCCAATGCTTGGCGCAAGTGCAGTGGCCGAGCAGCCTATTGCAGAAACCGATGATGAGACTGAATCCTCTGATAGTGAAGAGTGAATTTTCTCGAATAGTTTGACTTAGTCTGTGGTACAGGTCAGGCCTAATCGGCCTCTTCCTCACCTGCAGCTCGCATATCTTCTCCCCATTCCGCATCTGGCGAGCCACCTTCCCATTCACCATCGACCGAGATATCCTCGATTTCATCGTCATCGCGCCACGGTGGCTCCCCATCCGCTCCACTCAGCACCAATACACCCTCGTCATCGAGGCGACGCTTCACGGTCTTCACACCCTTCATTATCGGTAACAAATGACCAATCGGTGTTCCAGTAGTTACGAAAGGATGTGTTGCGGTGCAAATGAGTAGTCCAGCGGTCGGAGAACGTATTTCCATAGAGATACCTGGATGTTCGGGGTCTGAAACTGTAGCAACGAGTTCGTCCTCTTCGACCCACGAACCTGCCGGAGTTAGCACATCGAGCAAACCTCCGTGATCTGAGCGAATCCAAGCTGATCCAGATGCAAGAAGACGGAATCGGGGCCTGCTCGGATAACCAGGAATCACCTTGAGACTTCTTAGGACATTCAAAATCCCATACATCGCAATCTGAATTGATTCGGGGTCGGCTTCATCGGCTCCACCACCTTCGTATGTGATGCAACTAATTCCGACGTCATCAGCGCTCCTGCGCAACGAACCCTTTGGGCCCTCGCTGTCAAGAATGACTTCGATACCAAATGATCGAGCGATTCGATTGCTCGAGCGGTTGGCAAGATTTGCACGGATTTGCGGCATATTGGTACGGCCGAGCGCTGCTGTGTGCAAATCGATGATGTGATCGCTGGTCGAGAATATCTCATTCCAGAGTCTATTCGCTACGCGTGAGGTCGTGTTGGAATCCTCCTTCCCTGGGAAGAATCGATTCAGATCACGCCCGTCGGTCATGTAGCGATTTCTTCGGCGGTAGCCGGGCATATTGACGATTGGAATGATGCGAATTGTACCAGCTATTACCGCCGGGTCAATCGCCTTATCTTCACCAATGATGCTTGCAGATTGCAAATAGGTCAAGGCGAGCGGACCGACCAATTCGTTGCCATGAAGCGCCCCGGAGAGAGTCACGACCGGACCGGGGCGGGCACCATGAATCACCGTAATTGGAATCGGCCAAGATTCACCTATTTCGACATCCATGAGATCATAATCGAGTTGTCTAATCGTCCCGGGTTTCACTAATTTACGGCCGATTCGGTGGGATTTCCAATCGCTCGAGCGCGACCACGACTTCGGGGTCTTGGTCGGCTCTTCGAGGGCCTTCTCAATCTCTTTTCGGCGCCGCGTTGGAATCTGATTTGACACCTTTACAGGTTGATGGCGCCGCCTCTTAGCCCTCGGCATACGAACGTCACCACCAGCCTCGGCGGAGGGCTCAGGAGTCTTCTCGGAATCCACCAATGCTCGGCTGTGGTGCCGGCGCAATAAGAGGATTAGGCAAGGGAAGGCTGGGTTCGAGGATAGGTTGCTGGGTAATCGTTGAAGCATCGCGCGCGCCTGGCATGGTCAATGAGCACACCCGACGGGCTCTCAATTCAGGAAACTCACGCTCCCAACTCAATCTGCTTCGGCTGCGGACCGGCTAACTCTGATGGCTTGCAAATTCGTTCATTCCGAGGCGAGAATGGGTTCGTGATGCGCTTCGAGCCATCTCCTGAGCATCAAGCGTTCCCAGGGATGGTCAACGGTGGAATAATTGGCGCTTTGATGGATTGTCACGGAAATTGGGCGGCGGCTATCGCCCTGATGGATCAGGCTGGAGATGCGGAGCCGCCGTGCACAGTTACTGCGAATTACAACATCAAATTACGAAGGCCAACGCCTTCTGGATGCGAACTTTTGGTTACTGCAGAAGTCGTCGAACTTGGTGAAGATAGGGCGCAGGTGAGCATGGCACTGGAGGCGGATGGCAAGGTTTGTGCAACCGGTGAAGGGTTGTTCGTTGCGGTGAAGGAAGGCCATCCTGCATATCATCGATGGAACTGAGAATTAATGTCGTTCAATGACCTGAGATGCTTGTTCACTTTCAGTTATGAACGGGATTTCTTGTCTTACCTCTCGGCATCCTTTAGAACGGCGGATTCAGAGTTTGTTCGTGGCAGCCGGTGAAGACCTTCCTGAGGTGTGTCTTGCGGACCTACCGGTCGACTCGCGAATCGTCGATTACCTACGCTCAGAATGGGGTGTTGAGGAGTTGTTTCCACCACAGCGCGAGGCGCTTCCATATGCGCTCGCGGGTCAGAATGTCATGCTGACGATACCGACCGCGAGCGGAAAATCACTCGTTGCGCATCTGACAATGATTCATCGTTTGATGACCGATATGCAGGATGCGCGAGCACTCTACATCGTTCCTCTGAAGGCGCTCGCGTCAGAGAAGGTCGAGGAATTACGTGAGCTGGCTGGACTCGTCGGTCTTCGAGTCGGAATCGCCATCGGCGACCGAAGCGGAGAAAACAGTGGAATCGAAGAATCTGACATTCTGGTTTGCACGAGCGAGAAACTCGACTCGATGCTTCGAACTCGAGACGGATTGATGGAGAAGATTGGTGTAGTTGTCTCAGACGAATTCCATCTACTGCACGACATTTCGCGTGGACCAACGCTCGAAGTGTTGCTCTCAAGGATTCGTCATGCTCAGCCTGAGGCTCAGATCATCGCACTCTCAGCAACCGTAGGTAATGCCGAAGAAATGGCGGATTGGCTCGATGCTAGGCTCATCCAATCCGACTGGAGGCCCATCCAATTACAGTCTGGTACGCTCACTGGATTGGATGTCAAAATCCATCGAATCGACGGGCCAGAACATACAGAATGGCCTGAGCCAAGGACAATCGAAGGTCGTACTACGAAGAGATTGCAATCAGTCCTCGACGATTCGGTTTCTAGCGGTGGCCAGATGCTAGTTTTCGTCAACTCGCGCGCATCGGCGCAAAAAGAAGCGCGCGAATTGTCCAAACACGTCCGCAAACAATTGGCGGCGGATTCTATGCGATACAGTGCAGAACTCGCCGAGGAATGGGATAACATCGCTGATAAGATGACTAGGCGAGAGGACGCCTCAGTGATGGGTAGAGCCCTCGCTAAGGCCATCCGCGGAGGTGTCGCCTTCCACCATGCTGGGCTGACCTATACCCAGCGAAAGACCGTCGAGGAGGCCTTTCGAGAAGGAATTCTGCTCGGAATCGTTGCCACGCCGACTCTAGCACAGGGAGTCAACCTACCTGCACGTCGAGTAATCATCCGCGACCACCGCCGCTGGAGCTCAGCCGGTGGAGGTTCGATGCCACTGCCAGTAATGGAAATCAGGCAGATGCTTGGTAGAGCTGGCCGGCCAAAGTACGACGATGCTGGCGATGCTTGGATTCTTGCGAAAGATGAGAGTGATGAACTCAACATCGTCGAGATGTATATGCTAAGCGAACCTGAAGAAGTCACCTCAAAACTCGCCAACCCATCGGCGATGAGGCCAGAAGAAGACCCAGCCTTACTCACTCACCTGCTCTCGATAATGGCAACAGGAGGAATCAGAGATAGGGATGCTGTGACTCGATTCTTCGCGAAAACTTTCCTCGCCACACACATGGAAGAACAGATGCTTGATTCTCGACTCGACGATGTAATCAGTTGGCTTACCAATAATGGAATGATTACCAGAGAAGGAGAATCGGCTGAGGTTCTCTCGAGAATCAAGCAACGCGAAGAGTCCTCCGAGGAACCAGAGGAATGGCAAGACGAGATGCCGGAATGGGCGCGGACGACCGCGAGCGTTCCGGGCCTTGAGATTTCCAAGTCTGAGTCGCCTACACCTATCGGCCTAACTGCAAGAAAGGGACCGGCCATCTTCGGTTTCGCAAAGGCAAGTCAGCGGGTCACTACCGAGCCGATTCTGCCTGATTCCGCTTCGATGACTTACTCGGCTACGGCCCTCGGCCAGAGAGTAGCCCGACTCTATCTGAATCCGATCTCTGGCCGGATGATCCACGATGGACTGCAAGGTGCGATGCGAGTGATGAACGGAACTGATGATGTCCATCAGGTGTCTCCACTAAGCCTGATTCATCTAGTCGCTTGTACCCCAGATTTCCTCGCCCTATGGCCTAGAAAGGACGATATCGAGAGAATTCACGCCGCTATCCACTCACATCAACGTGAATTCCTCTCAGAACCCATCGATTCAGATAGCGAAAGGAGGATGAAAGGAGTCCTAGTTCTCGAAGATTGGATTAACGAATCGAGAATGGAGGATCTAGAGAAGAATTGGAGCGTCCAACCTGGAGATGTTCGCAGCCGAGTCGACCTCGCCGAATGGCTACTCTTCGCAATGAGAGAAATCCTCGTTGAGGACGATGAACTCCGACGCATGGACCCGATTCAACACAAGGCTCTAATCGAATTCGTAGGGGAGATTCACAGAAGAGTTCGCCACGGATGTCGAGCTGACCTTCTAGGCCTAGTCTCCATCCGCGGAGTCGGTCGAACAAGGGCTCGAGAGATGGTGAATTTGCTTGGTGTGGAGAACGCAACCGATGTCGCCGCATTGACAGAAAAAGACCGCGAAAGACTCTCTGACTTGCGAGGGTGGAGTCCTCGGCTAGTCGATAACGTGGTCGAAGCCGCAGCACGCTCGGCTCGTCGACGGCGCTGACCTGTAGTCTTCATCAGTCAGAAGTCATCGCCGCCCATGGCTGATGAACACAGGGTTCCTTGGTTCCCGGCCTGGGGAATCCAATTCAGCGAGCCTCTTGATGACCCGAAAACTATCGTCGGCATCTTCAACGAGTGGCGGCCGAGCGAACGCTGGCTGCTGATGGCATTCGATGCTGCAGCCAGCGAAATTCACCTATGGACAGCCTGGCACTCACTCAGGCGAAGAGAACTACGAAACGAAATGGTAGGGAATAACGTAGACACAGAATTCCTGCGATTAATCTCCGGAACTCACCAGATTAAGACCGCCTTCGAAAGGGCAGGCCTACGCCCAGGTGACCAATCGGCATGGATTGTTCAACTCCCTGATTTCGGCGGAGTAGACCCCTATGACTCAGAGGCAAATGAAGTCGTAGAGATTCCTCGAGAATCGTTCAATGATGCAACACTTGAGGCTCAGAGATTGATGCTACACCTAAAGTCAGAACTAATTCCGAGGCGACCACTCCCCACTAAAGACGGTCTCGACCGACTTGGCTACACAACATCCGAGGAAGGATCAGATTCATCAAATCTGGAATCCGCCTTCCTCGTTCACGCTGCTATGGCAGACCTTCTGAATTGACCCCTTTGGGGTCAAACTGATAGGCGTGAGTCCCCACCGGCTGCGCGATAACATGTCAAGATTCCACGGATTCAGAACCTGCACAGTCTGCAGCGTAGGGTGCACACCAAGCAACTTTGTCGACCACGAGGGGAAACGCTACTGCACCGCCTGCTGGATTGAACAAGAGAACCCCAAGCACGAATCAATCGAAGAAATTCGTGAGAAAACCCATTCAGATGCAGCCAAGTGGAAGCGGCAAAAATACAGCCGGCAAGAAGGCCCTCTCCCTACTGGACCACAGCCGACTCGCAATGAGTGAGGGAGTAACATGAGCTTCGTTTCCGATGACCTAGACGGCGCGTCTTGGCCTGCAATTGAACCACTGATGAACGACTTACGTGACCGCACTCTGAGTTGTGCTGGTTGCCTCAAGACATTCATTTCCGATAGGTCTGCGCTCTCAGAAATAATCTCAGAAGCCAGGGCGAAACTGTACATCGACATGACCTGTCATACAGACGACGAAGCCATCCAAAAGGCCTGGATGGACTTCGTTGAAAATGTCGAACCTAAACTCTCTGAATACAGCGATATCCTCAACCGGCGCATCGTCGAACACGATGCGGTTGGTGAATTACCAGAACGTTACGAAATTCTCATCAAAGGTCTCACCACGAATATCGAAATCTTCCGTGAAGAGAACATCCCACTGCAGACCCAAGCCACCAAACTTGTCACCGAATATGAGGAGATCCGTGGGGCTCAAATGGTTGAATTCGAGGGGGAGCAGAAGACCTTCGCTCAGATGGCAATCTATCTCGAGAATACTGACCGAGAAATCCGTGAAGCAGCATGGAAATCCATGGCAAAGCGACGCCACGAAGACAATGAGCGAATCTCAGAAATCTACGACGAACTGATTGCAATCCGTCATAAAATTGCAACCAACGCTGGATTTGAAGGATACCAACAATACATGTTCGCAGCAATGCATCGCTTCGATTATACAATCGAGGACTGCCTCGAATTTCACAACTCGATCGAAGCGATTTGCCAGCCACTACGCCACCGAACGGACGAGGAGCGACGAGAAGCACTCGCCCTCGAGACTCTCCGCCCTTGGGATATGGGTGTGGACGTCCACGGACGACCACCTCTCCAGCCCTTCAAGGAAGTGCAGGAGATGGTCGACGGCTGCTCAAGCATCTTCCACGCGATGTCAGATGAATTGGGCAATTACTTCGATCTGCTCGATGCGAATGATTGCCTTGATCTCGACAGCCGAAAAGGGAAGGCACCGGGTGGCTACCAATACTACCTGCAGAAGAGCCGCCTTCCATTCATTTTCATGAACGCAGCAGGGACGCAGCGTAACGTAGAGACAATGATTCACGAGGCTGGGCACGCTTTCCATTCCTTCTATTCTGGACACCTAGACCTCATCCATGAGCGCGATGCTCCGATTGAATTTGCAGAAGTTGCATCGATGTCGATGGAATTACTCACACACCCTCACTGGGAACAGTTCTACAGCTCAGAGGAGGCAAATCGAGCCCGTAGAAGTCACCTTGAAGATATCATCGCGCTGATGCCATGGATTGCAACCATCGACGCCTTCCAGCACTGGATATACGCCAACCCGGAGCACACGAGGGAGGAACGAGCGGAAAAGTGGTTGGAGTTGAGCGAGCGTTTCGGATCAAAGGTGGACATGAGTGGGTTCGAGGACATTCGAGAAGTCTCTTGGCAGCGTCAGGGTCACCTCTTCGGAGTGCCGTTCTACTACGTCGAATACGGAATCGCCCAGCTCGGAGCACTACAAATGTGGCAATACCACCGACGCGACAAACAAGACGCCCTCGCCCGCTACAAATCCGGACTCGCATTGGGCTATACGCGTGGTTTGACTGAATTATTCGAGGCCAGCGGCCTCACTCTTTCTTTCTCAGAGTCGCATCTCGACAGCCTCATCGGTGAGATTGACAACGCCCTCACGGAGATTCCCGTCTGAGGTGCCGAGTTGGAAGATGAACTGAGTTATTTCGGACGCGTCAAACAGTTCAGCTGGAACGCCCGAATGTACTTGCTTCACATATTCGGAATGGATGTTATTCACGGTGCTTGGGAAGTTCTATTCAATCTCTATCTACTGCTGATTCTGCCCGAACTTGGCATCGCTTTCATCGGCTTGCGCATCGCAGTTATGGGGGTTGCCGGCGCTCTCTCAGCAATTCCAGCCGGCAAGTTAGCAGATAGCCTCGATAGAAAATGGGGATTCATTATCGGGGATGGCGGAGGCGCGATCTGCTCAATGATTTTGATTACCAGTGAAGATCCAACGACTATTCTGGCTTTCTCAGCAATCGCATCCGGTTTCGGTTCACTGCACCACGTAACCGAGGTTCCATTCATGGCCGAAAATTCTCAACCGAGCGAAAGAATTCACCTCTTCGCAGTCGGTTCAGGATTCAGAACATTGGCTGCAATGATGGGAGCAATTGTTGCTGGATTCCTCCCAGCCTACCTAGGTGATGTATACGACATCGGCACAATCGAGGCTTACCGATTGGCTGTGCAATTCGCTATCGGATGGTGGTTCCTCTCTCTGATTCCGGCCGTTCTTCTGAAGAAGCTGGATGTACCGGTCGAGGAGAAGGAAACGGGGCGTGGATTGTTTAGCGGTATCAAGAATCCAATCACCATCAAGCGCTTCGTAATTGTATCATCCTTCATCGGCCTGGGTGCTGGATTTGTAGTGCGCCTAGGCAACGTCTTCTTCCACGAACATGGTTCAATCCAGGCGCACGAACACCAGATTGGAATGATTTACGCGGCATCGTCATTGGCACTGTCAATTGGCGCATTCCTCGTGCCTCTCGTTGTCGATCGACTCGGCGAAGTTACGACAATCATTTGGACGCGTTTGGTCGCGATTCCTTTCATTCTGATGATTGGTTTTGCACCCGAACTCGCAACGCCGACGACGGTTGTATCGATAGCGGGATTGGCTTGGGTTTTGCGCAATACTCTGTTCAATATGTCAAATCCCGTGATGGAGGCATTCACTATGAGCAAACTCGAGATCAGCGAGAGAGCTACTTTCGTAGGCATCTCTCGATTCTTCGGCGCTGGCCTGATGGCCATCGCAGGATATCTAGGGGCGACTCTGATGGCTTCAGGAGACTACCGTACTCCATTCGTCATCATGGCAGTCGCCTATGCGGTATCGACCCTACTGTTCAAGCAGTGGTTCGATACACACTCGGACCCCGAGGGCCAGGCAGGAATCAATCCCTGAGACCCTCGGCAGTCACGGTGAACACTGCCTCTCCCTCAGGTAGGTTAGGACTGTCGACGAGACGGGCGATCCTTCGCCCTCCCTTCGACTTCCTGAGGTAGAGACGGAATGTACTGGCGTGGCCAACGATGTGACCTCCGATGGCCCTCGTTGGGTCACCCCAAAGCGAGTCTGGCTTCGACATAACTTGGTTCGTTACGAGAACCAGGGCATTGTGAACATCTGAAAGTTGCTTGAGCTCCTTCATGTGTCGATTGAGTTTTTGTTGTCGTGGCGCAAGCATGCCTCGCCCGACATATTCTGCACGGAAGTGACTCGTCAGAGAATCAACGATGATGAGTTTCACATCGAGATTCTTCGAGAGCTTCTTGATCTCGTCAACGAGCAGCATCTGGTGGGCTGAATTGTATGCTCGTGCGACGTGGATGCGATCGAGGACAGCGTCCGGGTCTAGCCCGACACCCTCGCACATCTGTGCAATCCTCTCGGGTCGGAAGGTGTCTTCGGTATCGATGTAGAATACTTCACCATCGAACCCACCTTGCTCAAGAGGTAGAATAGTATTGACGGCAAGTTGGTGACCAATCTGCGTCTTTCCACTGCCGAACTCGCCGTAAACTTCGACAATAGCTTGAGTCTCGAATCCTCCGCCGAGCAACTCGTCGAGAGCCGCTGCTCCCGAGGTCAGTTTCTGTACCTCACGGCGGCGCTCGAGCAATTTGTTTCCTGAAATGAAGCCACCGATGTTAGCCATCTTCTTGGCACCCTGGATGATTTTCGACGCTACGGCTTCACCCAGCTCGGCCTGCTCAGCTAATTCATTCGGGCTCATCACTGCGATTGCTAGTAATTCCTCGAATCCTGCTTCCCGCAACTTCTCTGCGGTCGCTGGACCCACACCCGGCAGATCTTCGATCGTTGCCTGCTGCTCGTCCACATCGATTACTATCGACCCATTATCATCGTCCAACTTCTCACTTGCTGTCTTATCTGCCATCATCTCACCTGTTGTATAGTGATGGTCTGGATTAGACGGTATATGAAGAAAAGAAGGACCCCTAAACATATTTTGAAAGTGAATTACACTGCTAACAGCCGCGCAGTCACTTGATTGTTCACTTTCAGTTTTCATTCACTTTTGTAACATCGGGCGCGCACTATGTGTGAAGGGAATGGTAGCGAGTGGTGGATTTGAACCACCGGTCTCCGGGTTATGAGCCCGACGAGATAACCTGGCTACTCCAACTCGCTGCCCCCCGCTGCGGCCTCGCTTATTTGAAGCGAGCGGGATGGCAGAATCACCACCCTCTAAGGCGAACAGTCTTGAGATGCCAGCCTCCCGGAATAGAAGGGGCAAGACATGAGTGGGCGATTGCTGATTCAGAACGCTTCTCTTGTTCTCTCAGATAGGATTGTTGAGGGCGACCTGAGAGTCGCTGATACTCAGATTGTCAAGGTCGCCCCAGGTGGTGGCCTCTCGCCAGAAGAATCAGAATCAATTCTTGACGCAACGGGTCTTCACCTCCTTCCTGGTGCAATCGATCCACAGGTGCATTTCCGCGAACCAGGCCAGCCAGACCGAGAAGATATTGGAAGTGGTAGTAGGGCTGCAGCAGCGGGTGGTGTAACCGCCTTCCTCGATATGCCGAATAACGTCCCTGCAGCTACGACCCTTGCCTCGATACAATCGAAAATTGACTCGGCTGGACGCAATGGAGTGAACCACCACGGCTTCTTCATCGGAGCCACTCCCGACAATGTTTCGGACCTACAAGATGCAGTAGGCACTCCGGACGCTCCATCGCCAACAGATGGAATTTGTGGAATCAAGGTCTTCATGGGAAGTAGCACAGGCGACCTTCTCGTCCATCAACAGAAGCATCTTGAGAATATTTTTGCAAATACCGGTGGCATCATCGCGACTCACGCCGAGGATGAAGATCGACTGAACGCACGCTGGCCTGAATTCGAGCATCGCACCGATATCGCAGCCCATGCAGAATGGCGCGACGAGACAACAGCGCTTCTAGCCACCCAAAGAGCCTCAGCACTAGCAAAAGACCACGACCACCGACTCCACGTTCTTCACCTGACAACCGGGATCGAAGCCGACTGGTTAGCAGCCAACAAAGGTGACCTAATCACTACTGAAACTTGCCCGCAGCACCTCACTTTTGACGAGAATGATGTCGAGCGAATAGGCACACGCCTGAAGATGAATCCACCGATTCGCTACGCAACAGACCGCGAGACGCTGTGGAAGCGACTGAAGGACGGAACAATCGAATGCATAGCGACCGACCACGCACCTCATACCCTCGAGAACAAGGCCCTCGGTTTCCCCACCGCTCACTCAGGAATGCCAGGAGTTGAAACCTCGCTGCCTTGCATGTTGACTCACGCGGCAGATGGGATGTGTTCAGTCGTTGATGTCGCGCGCTGGATGTGCGAAGCGCCAGCGCGCGTCTACGGGATGCAGAACAAGGGACGACTCGTCGAAGGTTACGATGCAGATCTCGTGCTGGTTGATATGGACGCTCGAAGAGTTGTCCAGGACTCAGACACATGGACTCGCGTCGGCTGGACACCATTTGCAGGACGCGAGCTCACCGGCTGGCCGATGTACACCATTGTCGACGGACAGGTAGTCCACAAGCGCGTGGCAGACGGACCGCTCAGAGGCACTGCAGTAGCAGCACCGGGAAGTGCTGGTCGTCCGCTCAAGTTCTCCTGAACTAACTCAAGATTCGGAAGAATAGTCAGCAGAACCCGTTGAAGTTTCACTATCGGAGCCCTCGCCATCGGAGTCTCCTCCCTCTTCAGAGTCAACTTCCTGAGAGTCAGGATCCTCGCAATCGTCGCACTCCTCTTCTTCAACATACCACGAAGGCATCTCGTGACCGGGGATCTCAATGTTCTCCATTTGCACAAGGTCAGTGGTCCTGTGAACCGTTACACCGAGCGCAGAGAAGGCGTAGACATAGTCACCCATGAAGATCGAGCGGCGGATGTTGGTCGAGTAAGAGTACCACCAATTCATCTCGCTGTCCTCATTGTTGTAGAACGGCGAGTGGTCGACCTCACCGTGCTCGGAGAGAGTTAGATTCTCGGCGTCGACATTGATCAGTTTGAGCATTGAGACATACTCGTAGTTTCCGTATTGAGTGGCCTCATCATACACGTATCGGTATGTGGAAAGTGGTACTGCGAGTAGATTCTCTGGAGCCCAGTAGGTGAATGCCTTGTGCTCGTATGTGGCTTCTGACCATGACCATGACCAGCCACAGGAGCGAACATCCTCGCAATTCTCATCGGTGTAAGCGGGAGTCAGCGGCATAGACGCGGCTAGAGTTGGATTGGTTGGGTCACTGACATCGAAGAGCGATATCTGTGTCATTGACCAATCCAAGCCTAGTCCATCCTCACCAGGTCCAATTCCGATTGTAAGTAAGGTGTCTTCATCCACTGGGTGGATGTAGGTCGAGACTCCAGGAACTTCCAACTCTCCAAGGATAGTTGGGTTAGTTGGATCTGAAAGGTCGATAACCCATAGAGGGTCAATGTTGCGGAATGTCACAAGATATCCACGCTCACCGACGAAGCGAACGCTCCAAATGCGCTCGTCAGGTGCTATTCCGTCAATCTTACCAACCTCCTCGAGGCTGTCGATACCATCGTACTGTAGAACGGTCACACCATTGGTTGGACCGGTGAACACCGGCTCACCAGTCTCGGGGTCGGTCTCCTCAGACAGCCACCAGCGACCCCACATGTCGGAGGTCGTAGCCACACGAATCGAACCATCATACTCGGACATCGAGAACTGATCTTGAACAGTGCCATCAACACGACCTGAACCAAGATAGCTCGTAGTAGTCGTGTCAGAAATATCGAAGGCGTGGATATTCGTAGCGTCATCCCACGCCGAATTGCGCCAGAACCACCACCAATTGTTGGCTGGCTCAGCAAGAACTAGGACATCCTGCGAGGCGTAAACGTGAGCCCATGAGGAAGCGATGTGATCTACTTCGACCTCGACATCAGATTCGAGTAATTGGAATGTCATAATCGTCGTGAAGCCCTTTGAGACACTGTCGGTGCTTGCAGCGAATTCTGAGCAGTCTTCCGAAGTTGTGGGAAGCGAAATTAGGCCCGAGTTCGTCATCTCATACATGTGCGGAGCGAAATCGTCGAGCGTTAGGTCGTTGATGACGTCCTCGTTATTCTGAATCGTGTCCGATAGATGGTACTCCCAAGCACTCTTCCTATCGTCCTCATTCTCTAGTTGCCAGTAATCATTAGGGAGGTCAACCCAGTAGCGCAGTCCCTCGAAGTTTGCGTAGTTGTGAGTAACCGAACGAACCGTGCCTTCAACCATTCGAGCTGTGTGATAATTGCCCTCGATGAAGAGTTCCCGCTCAACCTCAGGAGCAGTCCTGTCAGTGATATCTACAACGGTATATTTGACGAGATTCTGGACGCGGTAATAGGTGTAAACATCCTTGCCCTCGCCCCACTGAACCTCCTCTATTAGCAACTCTCGCAGCGGGTGGTCCATGGGTAGATTCCAAGCATAAATCATCGAAGCAATGACCATCCTGTCGCCATCGATCATCATTTGCAGCGGAGTTCCCTCAATCTCCGTCTCAGAAGTGAGGCCTACTTGCCCAAACTCTGGAACATCCATAATGACAAGGCTCTGTCCATTGAGCATGTAGATGTGGTAACCATCGGTCTTGAGGAAATCCGCTTCGTCTACACCGGCTTCCTGATTATTGGTCTCAGAAAATTCCCCTTCACGAGTTGAAGATGACGCTGAACCTGATTCGTCGGCTGAAGACTCAGGAGCTCCATCCATCATAGCAACATCGTCCTCGGCTCCAAAGCCCCAACCCCAGTTCCAGCCGACCCAGTGGTAGTAGGATTCCTGGTCTAAGCGGACGAGCATTTCGTCGTATAGAGCGTTCTTGAGGTCTAACAAGAGTGCGTCGCACTCATCGTAGGATTGGAGAGTAGGCTGCGTTCTCGTTCGGTCTGGAAGATCCAATTTCGGGTAATCAGCAGAGATAATGTCGATGGTTCTGTCGAACTCATCCTCGATATCATCGATTGCTCCAAGGCAACCTGAAGTCAGCATCATCACCAGTACCAGAAGGGCTGTTCTGCGTTGCGGCATGTGTTTACGGAACAGAGTCTTTGGTATCAAGCGGTTGGTATGATGATTTGACGTTGGAAGTGTCAATCATTCATACAATCGTGTAGCCATCATCTCTGGATTCAGATCATTCAGCCGGGGCTTTGGTGCCGGCTCATCTGTGTCGTCCTCCTCAATACTCTGGGCTTTCGTCTGTTCAGCTACACCCACCTCCAAAACGGAGGCGAGCCCGCCGGCGCCGACCATGAAGATCAGCGCAGCAAAATGCATGTCCGCGTTGTGGGTCATCAATTGGGAATCATCGTCATCCGAGCCTTAAGCAACTTCCATTCCTGCTTCACTTGTGCTTCAGAGGAAATCGCTGTGCTGCGAGCCTATTGTCGCACAGATTCCGGATTTCGATTTACCAAAGCGAAGATTCTCGGCGCGGACTAATCAGCCAGCCGCCTCGGCTCTTGCAACCTCGCGGCTAGTAGTCAGGACATCGATTCCAACATCTGACAGCCTCCAGTTAGGGCGCCTCGCCTCGCTCGCAGCGATGACAAGTTCAGCCGCTCGCAATTCAGCAAGATGATGACTCAGCAATTGTCTTGAGATCTCCAACTTCGTGCGAATTTCGGAGCCTTGTAATCCAATTTGGCCCGAACCTGCAAGAACTTCGAGAATCGCCAAGCGCGTCCCCGCGATTGGATTGCGGATTCGGCTCAGCTCCTCCTTCGAAAGTGTCGCAACCGCATACCGACGAAGCTTCCCATCGCGCCAGGAGATGATTTCGCCATTATTCTCCAGCGTGTGTAGATGATACGCAGTCACCCCATTCGCCAAACCGAGAGCATCACGTAAAGCAGAGAAATGGATTCCAGCATTCGCCTCAAGATAACCCAGTAGTCGACCGCGGGTGAGCATGTCATCGCGGTTCGCCTTCATTCGCGCGACCAAAGGAGTTGCCAGCGCGATCAACACTGTGACTCGCATCGCTTCAAACAGCACAGACCCAACGGCCAACGAGCCTAGAGCAGTACCTCCGCCAACAACCAAACTGGTCGGAAGATCATAACCTGAATCGGAATTTTCCTTAGAATCAAAACCACTTTCCAAAACTGGTTCTCCTTCATCCCCTCCCTGGCTATCGCCTTGATCGTCACCCTGATTTTCTTCATCTCCTTCAGCGGCGGGCTCTGCGGCGAAGTCTGATTCCAATCTCAAGGTCGACTCGTCGTCATCAAATCCGGCCGAGGGAGCCTCATTCAGCATCCAACCACCAGCGAGTAACGCAACGACAGCGAGGAGGGTGTAAGCACGGACAGCGGATACTCCATCCATGAGCACCCGTGTGAGGTGTCGAATAAGAGGCGCGTGGTGAGATGATTTGACAATCTGGAGCGGCTTTGAATAAGGGGAGCACTCTCAGGAGGGTGTTACGATGAGCGAACCTGAGGACACAACTGCAGAACGTGAGGAGGAGCAGGCGAAAGCCATGCTAACCGCAGCTCGCTCTGTTGTTATGACCTGCATGCAATTGCGATCGGTCGAGGCGGTTCTGGTAATCACAGACCCAGAATCTTCTGAAGTCGGCAGAGCGCTCTACGAGGCTGCTTCTGAGGTGACTGATCGAGTTTTGCTGATGATGATGCCACCGGGTCATCGAGAGGGCTCCGAACCGCCTAATCCAGTGGCTGATTTGATGCGTCGCCAGGACGTTGTTCTGATGGCGACGAAGTATTCGCTAACACACACACGGGCCCGCGCGACGGCCTCGCGCGAGAACGTCCGCATCGCGTCTCTACCCGGCATCGATTCTGAGACTTTTGCTAGTGGCGGCATGACCGCCGATTACAACGCTCTGCAAAAGGAGATTTCTAGCCTAAATCCGCTACTGAGACGTAGGCGCGAGGTGCATGTGACCAGTGAGGCGGGGACTGATCTGAAATTCACTACCGGAGGTCGATGGATTCTCGAAGATAATGGAATTTGTAACCGCCCGGGAGCGATAACCAATCTTCCCGCTGGCAAAGTCTTCGTCCTACCCAAAGAGGGTACTGCGCACGGGCGGATTGTCATAGATGGCTCGTGGGAGGGGCAAAAATTGGAAACACCACTCTCGATTCTTGTCGAAGAAGGAATCGTCACTGATGTCAGCGGCGGCGAGGTTGCCGAGGCAATAAATCGCAAGATGGATGTAACTCGTACCGGCTTGAGGCCTTCGAAGGCGGCTTTGGTCGGAAATCTGGCGGAATTCGGCTTCGGAATGAATCCTCGAGCCAAATTGATTGGAAATGCGCTGGAGGATATCGTCTTCCGTGGTGGAGCATACTTTGGATTCGGCAATAACAAGGCCCTGGGAGGCACTGTAAGCGTGCCTTTGCATATGCGAGGAGTTTGCCGGAAGGCTAGTGTTGCCCTCGAGGATGTCGACCTCTTGGTCGAAGGAAAAGTTACTGGGAGAGCGAGATGATGAGAGCGGTCCTTTGGTGCAACGGAGAGATACCTACCAAAGAATTGGTCACTCCGTTGCTAGAAGACACTGTACTCTACGGAGTTGACGGCGGCGGAGCGAAGGCAGCCGCCGCTGGTTACGAGGTCTCCGAGGTGCTCGGTGACCTCGATTCGGTCGAGCCTTCCGAGTGGGATGGCAAATCGACCCATCTCTCAGACGATTCTTCCAGCGACCTCGCCAAGTCCCTCGGTCTTCTGCAGACTCGGGGCTTCACCGAGGTCGATGTAGTCGGAATCGATGGAGGCTGCCCCGACCATATTCTGGGTATTTGGGCAGCCCTT
>JAQXEV010000121.1 GCA_029250665.1 Candidatus Thalassarchaeaceae archaeon
AACCAATTCTGCTGCATTCCCACCGAGTGACTGCTCGGTAGTGAATTCCCTACCCTTTGATTCAGATTCTAGGTCTGCCCGAGAGAGGAAAATAATGGTGGGCGATACAGGATTCGAACCCATGTCCTAGCGTCCGAAGCGCCAGATGATATCCAGACTACACCAATCGCCCAGCCGCTGACGACAGCCCACACAATTTCAATGCGACGGGTGAGCGACAACCACTAATCGAGCCAATGAGCGATGGACCTTGACCGGCGCTGTAAGCACTACACGCCAACCACGCTCGAGCATGTGATCTACAATCTTCGACCACGGTTTACCCATAACCAGTGGGTCGGATAATTCATCAGAATCCTCACTGAAAATCGCTGGGTCGGTTGGTAAAAGCGTGCATAGAGAGCCTGCATCGTCGATTGTTAGAGCGGCGGAGCAAGCCTTGAGGAAGAGTTCGTAGCCGTCCTCTGATTTCCATGCATTGCGCCCATATGGGGGGTCAAAAGCGAAGATAGAACCACTGACTCTACCCCAGGCATCGGGAGTAAATTCAACGCCTATTTCTTGCACGTCCCAAGTCGTCTCATACTTCCCACAGAGTTCCTCTGACGCCCACTCCAGATTCTGTTTTGTGCCCGCGACCATGCGCGGGTCGAGATCGCTTGCGAGTACTGAGAGATCCGCTAGCATCGCCTCGATGGCGATTCCACCCGTGCCACAGAATGGGTCGATGACGGTGGTCGGTTCACTGTCGGTGCGGTGACCTAGTGAGATTAGGAGGCGGGCAAGGCGCGGTTCGAGCGATACTGGTTGGAAGAAGGGGCGTTCCGTCGGTTGACGACCACCCCATCCTACGCGATTCCAATCAGTGGAGCGCAGACCCCAGACTACTGCAGGGGGTGAATTCGCTAGAGGGTCTGGGTGGTTTGAGGGGTCTTCTGGACCAGCGAGAATCACGACTATCTCGTTCTCTGGAGATTCAAGGTCGACTGTGTGTTTGTTGTCCGCAATTAGGCGACCTGCTGCTTGAGCTATTGCAGACTTCGAGAAGCCTGCTAACCCCGTTCCAAGACTTCTCGGGCGAATCGCGAATGTGCCTTCTGGCAGGTGAGTAGTGGCCCATTCAGCGATTTTTCCAGCCAGATTCGCAGGCTCCAAAGGTGCGCTACTCTGCCCGTGGAGGAGAACATCGTCGAGTAATGCTGCTCTGGCCAATCTGATTGGTAAATTCGAGTTTTCTGATTCGGTGACGACGATGCGTGGATGGACGAAGCCGACTGGGCCTACGAGAGCCTCGGCTTCGGATCGAAACAGGGTTGAATGCCACCCGCTTCCAATCAAGGTCAATCTGCCGACCGATGCCTCGACTGACCCGCTCAACACGATTCCTCCATCGCTCCCGCGTTCGACTTCAACCCTAAAGGCCTCGACGCCTAGCACAGGCCTGCACGCGCCGGCGGCGGGTGTATCGGATAGGTGGAGGAGTCGTTATGGGCTGTAATCTGAGAGACTTAGCAACCGCGCATCCACTTGAGATGAGCGAATTAGCCGGCCAGCGAGTCGCGGTCGATGTCTTCCTCAATGCCTACCAATTCATCACCAGCCTAGTTGGCCAAGATGGCAAGCCTTTGTCCTTCAATGGACGTCCTGTGGCTCACCTGATGGGTTTCCTAGATCGGGCTTCCTGGATGCTCGAACAGGGGATTGAACCAGTCTTCATTTTTGATGGACGCCCGCACGACCTCAAACTCGATACTTTGGCTGGCCGCAAAGAGCGTAAAGTGGATGCTACCTCCAAGTGGGAGGCGGCCGTCGAGATCGGTGACATGGCGCTAGCCAAGAAACTCGGTCCGCAGACGGCTGAATACACCCGCGATATGGTCGCCGAAACCAAGCGATTGTTCGACTGTCTCGGCCTCGTTTGGGTCGAAGCCCCGATGGAAGCAGAAGGTGCAGGCGCTGTGCGTTGTGCCAATGGTGAGGTCGCAGCAGTAGCCAGTCAGGATTGGGACACGTTGCTATACGGCTCGCCAGTTATGATTCGTAATCTGACGAGCCACGGCCGACGTAAGTTCGGCCGACTAGTAACAGCCGAGAAAGTCGTCCTGCAGGAATTGCTCGACGAGCACGAAATATCCCGCGAACAGCTCGTCGACCTCGCAATTATGATTGGTACAGATTTCCATCCCGGAATCCGCGGAATTGGCCCTAAGACGGGTCTCAAACTGATTCGGGAGCACATTACGATGGAGGCTGTTGCCGAAGTCAAAGAATTCGAGATGCCCGAGAACATCGAAACCATTCGAGGGCTCTTCCTCAATCATCCGATTCATCCTGAACCACTAGCACACGCCACGCGCGCAAATGAGACCGCCTTGCGCGAATTTCTGCAAGGCGAGTGCGGCTTCTCAAATCGTCGACTCGAACGAGCACTCGATCGGCTTGCCGCAGCCAATCACCTGAAATCTGACAATCAACCAACTCTATTCGATTTTTGATTAGAGAAAGATGGGGCGGTTCACCCAGGGACTGAATCGCCCCTGGGGAACCTGTCACCGCGAATCAACGGACCGCGGGCCTGAGCAGTAATCGACCTGCGTTACTGTATCACAGTAAGCTGCCGTCGTCTTCTTCCTCATCGAGGATTCCGTCGGCGTCATCGTCGTCATCGAGATGGTCTTCAATACCGTCATTGTCGTGGTCGAATTGACCTGTCAATGGGTTGCCATCATTCTGCTCGAACCAGTCGGAAAGTCCGTCGTTGTCGTCATCGGTGTCAGTCCTGTCAGTTAGACCATCGTTGTCGTGGTCGTACCTCCAGAGACCGATCGCGCCGTCGACCTCATCGACATCTAGGATGTCGTCGTTGTCGTCGTCGGGATCAACACCGTCATTCAGACCGTCGTTGTCGTGATCGCGTGAGTAATCCTCACCGTTCGGTCCAACGTCGTTCCAATTGTCGATGCCGTCATTGTCGATGTCGAAATCGATGTTATCGCGGACGCCATCATTGTCGTGATCGTAGATGTCCGAGTTAGGGTCGCCGTCATTGACTTCCTCGCGGTCGTCGATTCCGTCGCCGTCATCGTCATCATCCTCAGCGTCATTGATGCCATCGTTGTCGTGGTCCTCAGGGAATTCATCCACATTGTCTGGGATGCCGTCCTGGTCATCATCGAAGTCCAGGTCGTCTGGGATACCATCGCCATCGTTGTCGTTCTCGCCGTTCTGGTCTTGGTTGTCGAGCTGCTGGCTTTGCTGTTGGTCGGACTGCTGGCCCTGCTGACCCTGGTTATTATCCTGGGTCTGGCCTTGCTGCTGCTGGTTCTGTCCATTCTGGTTGTTACCGTTCTGGTCCTGCCCTTCCTGGTCGCCCTGCTGGCCGGATTGTTCTCCGCCCTGCTGCTGTCCTTGGCCGTTGTCTTGCTGGTTGGATTGTTCTCCACCCTCTTGACCGCTGCCTTGCTGACCGTCCTGACCGGACTGAGAGCCCTGGTCCTGACCGTTGCCTTGCTGGCCGCCTTGACCTTGGCCTTGGTCGCCTTGACCTTGACCTTGGTCACCTTGACCTTGGCCTTGACCCTGGCCTTGACCTTGGCCTTGACCTTGGCCTTGACCCTGGCCTTGACCTTGGCCTTGACCTTGGCCTTGACCTTGGCCTTGACCTTGGCCTTGACCTTGTCCTTGACCCTGACCTTGACCTTGACCTTGGCCTTGACCTTGGCCTTGACCTTGGCCTTGACCTTGGCCTTGACCTTGTCCTTGACCCTGGCCTTGACCTTGGCCTTGACCTTCGCCTTCTTGCTCGGAGTCTCCACCGCCGTCAGATCCGCCGTCGCCGGCTCCTTCTCCGTTGTCACCATAATCTGGATCGTACGCATCAGGGATACCGTCGCCATCCGAATCCGACATCGATCCGTTGTTAGGATCGTTCGGGAACGGATCGCTGGCGTCATTCTGCCCGTCACCATCGGTGTCAGCCGAGTTGGGGTTAGTTCCAGACGCGTACTCCTGAGAGTTCGTCAATCCGTCACCGTCAGGGTCCGCGTTAGCGTCACTGGCGGAATTCGGATCTAGTCCGTATCCAACTTCCCAACCGTCCGGCAGACCGTCGTTATCGGTGTCGGGGTTAGTGGGGTCCGTGCCTTCAGCTGTCTCCTCTGCGTTTGTCAGGCCGTCTCCGTCCCAATCGGCTCCTCCGTCGGAGGGGTCGAGTGGATCGGATCCATCGGCTTGTACACCGACGGAACCAGCCATCAACACTAGGAGCAGCGCAATCAGCATGCTCGTATTCTTTGTTTTCTGTATTTTCATTTCTTTTTCACTTCCAAAAATAAGTTCAGAGAACCCGCCGTTCTCTCTTTCCAGCGAATGCTCGCGCTCATCCTCGCGCAAGACGATTCGTCCGGGAGTGAAGGATGCTGATTGGGAGCCTACTGAATATACTGTCCACGACCGATGAAAACGCTGTATTGCGCTCCATTTGCGGTTATTGTGGATCTGCTGTATTATTTCGTCTGCTCCTCCTCTTTACGCATCCAATCTCACGGGCTTTCATAGGGAACCCACTGTTCCCTCTGAATTACGAGCGACTGCTGGTCTATTTCAACAGTTCCCGAGTGTGATCGGGAACGAAATTGACTGAAAAAACGGATTTTACACAATTCAGGGAGTCAGGGAGGCAAGCTCGGCCTGGAACTTCGTAGAAGTGAGGAAGTGAAGAACTGGAGTTGCAAGCGTTCCAAGGACGAGCGCTCCAAGTAGAATATTCGACCACAACTCGATTCCGGTGCCGAAGGTTAGGAAAAGCAACCATCCTGCACCAAGGAAAGCCCATGGTCTGTAGCGGCGAGCGAAGAGAGCCGAGCGGGACTTGACTAGCTCATCGGAGTAAAGCGAAGTGGTTTCACCTTCAGCGAGCATATCGTTCTCTGTGGCACAACGGACACAGACCTGATAGCGAGGGCCATTACCACTGACGAACTGAGAGTTCGGGTAGTTCTGAGTGCACATGCGACAGACTGGCATGGTCGTTCGTTCACGCCACCCATCGTTGCTCCTTCAACGCTGCGGTTGCTCGGCTTGCTCGTGCTTGCTGGTTGCGCCGCCGGAGGTGCGAGGTGTTGCTTGAGTCATGAGGAATGATTCGAGGAGTCCTTGGCCGTCTGGGCTGCCGACAGATTCTGGGTGGAACTGGACTCCGTCGATTGGCAGGCTCGGATGAGTGATCCCCATGACGAGAGAGCCTGAGGCGTCCCAAGCATTCACCTTCAATTGGGATTTATTTTCGGTTTTAGAGGAGTCTGGTTGTTCGAGGACGAGAGAATTGTAGCGCATTAGAACGGCATCCTCGGGCGTATTATGGTAGAGGGCGGAGCCATCGTGGCGGATTTTTGAGGGTACGCCATGGACGGCTCCGAGTGGAGATTCGATGAGATTCCATCCTGCTGCTCGGCCGAGGGCTTGGTGTCCAAGACACCAGCCGAGCAAAGGAATCGGCGAGTTAGGATTGAGGCGCGCATCGAGGGCTCGGCGGGCTAGTTCCATGCTTCGTGGTGATGCCTCTGGTCTAGACGGTCCTGGACCGAGAATGATATGAGTCGGGCGATGGGTGGTGAGCCAATCATCGACTGTGGCTTCTGGATCTGTATCTTTGGCAGGTCGTCCTTCGACGATTGTTACTTTGGCACCAAGTCGGTGGAGTGACTCGGCAATATTGTTGGTGAATGAATCGAGATTGTCAACGAGCAGAACGTGGGCTTGGTTCGTCTTCGGCTCGGGTTCTAATTCGCTAGGACGAATTCTTCCGAGGACACCTTCTACCTCCGGCATCGGTAAGATTCCAACTTCGCGCTCAGGTAATTCTTCACTGCTGAATCCAGTTCGGAAGCCCCATGTTGCTTCTGTGACTGCTGCTGCCTTCCAGCGGGCTTCCTCGACCTCGGCGGCGGGGCTAGAATCGATGACCACTCCGCCGCCGGCCTGAACCGTAGCATACCAATTATCCGGACCACTGCGAGCCTCCATAGTACGGATTAGAATGTTCCAATCGGCCTGACCAGCACTTTGATTGAGGTGGCCTATCGAGCCAGTCCAAGCGCTTCGAGGCGCTTGTTCCAACTCGTCGATTGCTGCCATTGTCACAACCTTTGGGCAGCCGGTGATTGAGCCTCCTGGGAAAAGAGCTGAGAGCGCCTCGCCTGCGCTGGTCGCCGAACTAAGTTGACCTTCTACGCCTGAAACGAGGTGCTGAACATTGGCCAGAGCCTCGATGCGGCAATCCGTCCAATGCACCGAACCAGCCTCGCAAACAGAGGACAAATCGTGGCGTTCAAGATCGACTAGCATGAGATGCTCGGCCATCTCCTTGGGTGAGGTGGCGAGTTCGGTACGCAGCGCAAGATCGGTTTCATCGCTGGCTCCTCGCGCGCGCGTGCCCTTGATTGGCCTCGTCGAAACGATACCCGAATCGAGTCTGAGTAATCTCTCGGGAGAGGCCGAAGCGACCGCCCAACCGTGGTCAGCGACATTCATCCAAGAGGCAAAAGGAGCAGGGTTCGAACGCGTCATCCGCAGGAAAGCATCCCATGGCTGACCATGCATCTCTGATTGCCAGCGGCGGCCGTAATTCACCTGATACAGATGACCGCCGCGAATCGAGTCGCGAATCTTTTCGACCTTGCGAGCGTGTTCAGAATCACTCTCACTCTCAGGGACTCGCGACTCGGGTCTACCTGGAATCTCAACAGGAGCAAGAACGGGTAACTCCTCATTCAGCCAATCATGTCCTTCGAGCGCAATCAATCGCAATTGCCCACTCTCACGCTCGTCCACCCACCAAGCATCACAGCGCCATAGTACACCCAGTAAAGTTCCGGGCTCGGGGGTATGAGCAAGTCGAACCGAGTTCGACCAACGGCCGAGGTCATAGCCGAGCAATCCAGCGAATCCACCAGGCGTGACCGGAATCGAGGAAGCCTCGGATTCCTGAACAATCACCTCATGTTCAGAAATGATGCTCAATGCCTCATCGAGGCTCGCTGGTCGAGTCTCCTCCTCACTTATCCAGCGGCCATTAACCATCCGCTGGCGAACCAAAACTAGGGGAGGAGGGGACCCTAAAATCACCCCTCCGGCAAGGGCCGAGCCGTCACTGTGCTCAACTCCCCACGGCTCGAAAAACAGGAATCTAAGACTATCTAACGCAGGTAACATCGAGTGCCCAGATAGATCGGTCACCGGACCCCCCGAGTGCAGAAGGAGTTCGTCTTGGTTGCGAGGTCTGTGAGCCAAAATTCGCAGAAGAGTATCGCTTTGTGGCGCAGTAAATTGACGAGTTACGAACTTCAAACTCCCACCTCATCACGGCTCAGCCAAGCGTTTTCAACCCGCTCAACCCAAGTTGCATGCGCAGCCTCAAAGAGTCTCCCACGAGCCTTACCAATCACTCTTCCATCTATGCTGGCGAGTGCTTGAACACCCATTCCACTACCTAGCACTATCATTTCCGAGGCACGTAGAATCAACGGCAGAGTTAGTCTCGCCTCCCGGACGGGAATTCCAGCCGCCTCGACTCCTTCCCTAATCTGAACGAGAGTGATCGAATCTAGAGCCCCTTGACTTGGCTTAGGGTGGTAAGCGACGCCGTCAGCGTCGAGTAGAACTGGCATACAGCGATCACCATCGACAAGGCAATCATCGTCGAAAAGCAGCGCCATGTCGGCTCCGTGTGCAACTGCAGCCTTGCGCGCGTCGATGTAAGGCTGCCAATCCCCGTGTTTAGTGCCGCGAACCGCACCGGACCATGTTGGTGCAGCGAGACTGATGGCACTCATTCGTTCCGGCCAAGGCATATTCAATCGAGGCACGATGTTAACCTCGCCACTCGGAGATATTCCAATCATTACGAGGAAGGGTGCCTGGTTGGAGCCAACCGTTGGCTCACCCGGAATTTCGGCCTCAGCCAGTGCATCGAATATTCTGCCCTCGATGCCCTCTGGAAGCGCGATACCTAGTCTGCGAGCGTGGCGGTGTAGGCGGGCAAAGTGGAGGTCTGGCGCCATCAGGCGTTCGCCACCATCCCAACCGAGGGTGGTGAATACCTCAGAGGCTGGGTCGCCGGTCATGGACCTCGATTGGCAAAGAGGGCTTCAATCCGATGCAAGTGGAATCAGAGCATATCGTCAAGGAAGGAAGTATCTAGATCTTCGTCCTCGTCGAGTTCGTCGACCATATTTCCGAGATCATCGAGATCATCGGCCAAATCGTCGAGATCTTCCAAATCGAAATCTTCATCGTCGCCGCCGAGCAATTCGTCCATAACGCCAGTGTCTGGAGTTGGCGCTGGGCCGAGATCCTCTTCGATTGCTGCCCCAGCGCTAGCTGCTGTAGCAGTGTAATCACTTCCGCCGGAGTCGGATGTAGATCCGTCCTTGCGTCGAGCACTCGAGACTAAGCCCTCGTCTATCTCCAAATCATCCATTCCGAAGTCCTCGTCGCCGGTGAGACCAGCAGCCTCACGCTCAATTTGCTCTTCCAACTCAACCTCGAGCGCGCCCATCTCCCACGGAGCCGGTGCGGAATCTTCTCGCGGCTTGATGAACAATAGAGCACCAATAAGAAGCATGACAACAGAGAAAGCCGCTACGATGACATTCATTTCGCCAGCGAGGATTCTGTCAACCCACGACTCTCCAGCCTGATCATCACCCGGTTGGTTCGTTCCGAAGGATGATTCCTCCCAAGGTAGAACCTCTGTTGGGTCTGCGTGATATGTGTGGACCTGCCCATTCCAAGTGACAATTTCAATCCAGTAAGTAGCCTCGCGGTCCACTGGATCTCCGTCAAATTCGTTGAGAATTAGAATGGTGTCACGCATTCCGGCCTTAACCAAGGTGGCATTACGGGTATCGTCGAAGGGTTCGGCGCTGACGTAGGCGTAGTAACTACCGTACATCGGATCTTCCACATTATCCCAATTCACTTCGATCAACGATCCCGCGGCATTCCAATTCGCTCGCATTCCGCTAACATCTGGGCACTCTGGGCATGGGTCTGCTGAGAGTTCGTCGGACAACTCAATCCAAGCGCTTGCAAGGTTGTCTGTCCAGGCATTTCCAGATGAATCGACGGCCACTATCGCGACGTAGATTCTACGATTCGGTACAAGCGGAGTAGCCTCATCCTCTCCGTGGGCAGAGAACTCGGTTAGCAATACGGGGAGGTGTTGTTCGCGGTCGATTACTAAGGCAGGTTGGAGGTCATCGATTCTATCTAGCAGAACTGGAGTATCGATTACTGCATAAATCCAGTATTCGGCGATGTCCGAGGCGTCGCTTTCGATGAATTCTACGAACATTGCGTCGCCGGCATCGCCGGGTCGATCACTGAGTACTGGTGGTTGCAAGCGATCGGGTGGAGAAATGTCTCCACGATTGTCAATCGGCGTTACTAGGACCATGTGATCTGAGAGCCCTGAAAGGTGCACGTTGCCGCTGACATCATGAATGGTCACGGTGACGTAGAGTGGAATCATTGATTCGATTTGGCGGACTTCGAGGGTGTCGAGCGAATTGCCGTAAAGCGCTCGCTCGGCGGTGAATTCAAGTTGGAAATTAGCTCCAAATTGGCGCTGATCGATAGTGATAAGTCCACATGAATATGTCATTCCTTCGCAGGATTCCCAAAGCGCTGTTACATTCACCAGCGGATATTCTGAAACCCATACTGTGTAGAATGAGAAATCCTCCGCTGCCGATCTATTCCAACGAATGTCGATGGCGGTTCCGTCATCGTCCGAGTGGTCCCAAGCGTTGAGTCCAGTAACTCGATCTGGAGCTGAACCAGGACCTCCAAGATTCGCCATCGGCGTCGCGTCCACGATGTACACATTGTCGACGTCACCATTCCCCCAATCATCGAAGGCTACGATGCCTATCCAGTAGACTGTGTCATCGATGAGACCACTCTCTCCCAAAGAGTCGATGATTATCGAAGTGGTCTCGCAATCAACGGTGAAATCTGAGACTGGCCAACCATCGACCGTCGAGGGCGGGCTCCATCCAGAGGCAGGGAGCGCGTAAACCGCGTAGTAGGTACAGTCCTCCTCGGTATTAGCGTCCCAACTGACATTGATCCTGCCACCCTCGTCATCAGGCACATCTGTAGCGGTGGTTCCAGTTATTGGCGCGGGAGGAATACCATCGTCGAGGCCACCAGCGGTTACAACCGGCCCGATGATGGTGGCGTTATCGATTGCAAACTGCCCTGCCTCATCGACACAGACCGCTGCGAACCAGTAGGGCACTCCGCCCTCTAGTTGCAGCACGGTAGTATTGCCCGTGCTCCAATGGAAGTCGAAAGGATCGGTGAGACCTATTGCGCTGGTAATTTCCTGTTGTACAGCCCATATTCGTGTTCGGTCTGGGTCGAGCTCTGTGCAAGCAGCCCATTCCAGAACCAAGGTTCCTGCGGCGCCCCCAGATACCGGTGTGGCGCTGAACCACTCGGGTGCTGCAGGAACTTCGTCAGTCGGCGTGACATTCAGTGGATAGGTCATAGGCACGCCAAGCGAACCATCTGCGTATTCGATGACAATCGCTGCGCGGTACTGTCTATCATCACGCAGCGCCTCAGTCACTCCGGCGTTATCCGCCTGTGTAACCGTCGCATTGGTGTGCGACCAGAAGCTGGAGCGGATGTAGGTTGAGAAATCCTGCAAATTTCGCTGCTCTGGTTCCCATAGAGGATCGGCCGTGGAATCCCAGACATACAAGCGATACGCGTGCCAAGCTGCATCCTCAGCCGGTAGCCAAGAGGCCTCGATGACGCCTCCGCCATCATTCGGTCTATCCTCGAGGCCGACGATTACAGTCGGAACTTCCACGCGCTCCCAATCATAGGTGAGCCTAACTTGGATTGCACCGTCTTGTGGTGTCTGTAATTGCACGTGAAGGTAAGCCGAAGAGGATCCTGGGCCAACGGTCGAGATTGCTGATTGGAAGGCCTGTTGTATACCGCCATTCGAGGCTGCCAGATCCCACGTTCCTGTGTAATTGAGTGCCGATGACCGCGCCCAGACCCACGACCCGCCTTGTGGCGCGGTCATCGTCATCGCGCCCACATGCATCGGTAAGCCACCAGGGGCTGCGATGTCAGAGGTCTGTGGAATCTCTATTGGATCATCAGGAGTGACGAGAATCGTCGACATTCCTGGATGAGTCGTGTCGGTGATATCCCACGTTCGCCCGCCGTAAAGAACCGTCAGTGGGTCAGCTCGCCGTTGATGTTCACGGGACTTTTCCTGTAGACTTACAACCGGATCGTAGACGTGCAAACCATCGTTACCGACCGCATAAAAGCCGCTGAAGTCGACGTATCCACCCTGCAATCCAGTCGCTATCTGGCTGGTAATGACATTGTGGTTTCCATCAACATCGACAACGTTGAGCCCACGTGGACTCATCACCACAATATTCTGTCCATCACTGTGCATTTGGAATGGAGGCCATGAGAGAAGAGAGCGTTGCCCGACCCCGGTTTCCATGTTCATTTGTGAGCCATTCCAATGAACTAGAGGGGCTACGTCAGTAGCGATGTGAACGCCCCAATCATCGGTTGCAATTGCCCTGACATCATTGCTCGGAATCATGTCGATATTGTAACTTCCATTTTCCATGTCCGTCATCAAATCCCAAGCTGCTACACCGGGGCGTGTAGGTCCCTGACCATTGTGTGAGATGAAAATCGCCGCGTCGTGATAGATGGTGGTATTGGTGCCATCAGGATTCTGCACGACGCGAGAAACCGGTCCGGCATCGACGATTCCACTGACTGTATTACCCATCAGACCGTCGTTGAATCCAAGCGTGTTGAGGACTGTGAGGTTCGTCTGATGTAGGACCGTCAAGCCCGCAGCACCGCCAGCGAGGACCGAACCTCCACCTTGAATCGTCTCGTTTAGGGCATGGAGATGGGTGATAATCGGCGAGGGAAGACCATCGATAGTGGTGATTGGGTCATCCCAATCGTCACGCGTAGTGTTGTACATCCCGATTCCACCGTGTGTGGCTATCATGATGTGATCGCCGTATTCGATGAAATCACGCACGAGATTGCTCGGCAGACCTGCGAGCAAGCTGCCGTGCCCCCATTGATTACTGGCGATGTTGTAGGTCTGGAAGCCGGCGGCTGACCCTTGATTACCCATCAAGCCGACAAATATCGTGCCATTCTCTAGGATCATACCATCCATCTGGGAGTGCAGCGCCGGTGGAGTAGAAGTGATTCGGCGCTGTTGCAAATCAATCGCTTTGAGACCTCGGCCGGCGGTTGTAACCCAGAGAGTCTCGCCGTCGAGCATCATGTCGTTGACAACATCATTTTGGAAATTATAGCCGAATTCCCAGCGAACCGAGCCATTTGCAAGAATCTCACCTTGGAGAATGGAAGAGCCGTAGTAGGAATTGACATTGAGAGCAGAAGTTACCCAGACGTGAGTGCTATTGGAGATTATCTCCACGACTCGCCCACTGGAAAGGCCAGCGAGTTCATCGAAGCCACTGGCGATGAGACCGGAGTTGTCGAGACGGTCGACGCGGTTCATTCCCGTCGTCTGCCCCGAACGACCGATAGCGTAGACGATTTGTCCTGAGTTGGATGGTGCGCGGTCTATCGAGCAACCGTCCATGCCTGGATCGAGCACCTGACCATTGGCTGTGGCGGTGCCGGATGTAACGATGCGTGAGATGCCGCCTTCGCCATCGTACTGATGCCCAGCGAGAAGCACGTTATTCTCGTGAAGCATCCCTCCAGGGAAGATTCGGTCCTCGCCGATTCCGTCAGCGGCTGTGAGAGTTGAGAGGTAGGTGTCAGTATTGTAGTTGAAGCGATCGAAGCCGATGCCTTCTGTGTCGAATCCGATGTAGAATATGCGATTGGGTTCATCGCAAGCCATTGCTCGTGGATCGCTATCAGAGAGCCCCGAAGTGCCCGATGTCATTGCACTAATCCACTCATTGGACAATTGGTCGTTATCGTGGTCGGCCAAGTCATAGCGCGCGACTCCACCCTGATTACCCCACCAGAATCGAGCTCCGATCGCAACATGGACGATGTCGTCGCAGAGTTTGATATCAGCGGGGTATCCGTCTGGGATGTCTCCGGTACCTAGATTCCAAGAGGACCAGTTTCCGTCGGTCCCATTCTTACGCATAATCTGAGAATTTGAATTCCAACCACTCGACTCCATCGACCCAAGCCATAGATCGTCGTCGATGATGGCCATTGTGTAGAACTCCTCTTCGGAATCTGATGGTAGTCCGTCACCAGGAGTCCAAGAGTCGAGCCAAGTCGCATTGACAGGATCCCAACGCAATATTCCGTTCATGCTGGCGAAGAGATATTCTCCTTCGAACTCTTCCATTCCTCGAATCGGCCCTTCGATGTCGGTCCACTCGTTTAGAAGTGTCATGGAGTCGGCATTGAATCGACGGATGATGTGGTCGCCGTATGCAACCCAGAGTTCGCAGGATGTGGCATTCATCGGGAAGCATTCACCAAGGAATCGAGCATTGACACGGAGAACATTGCCGATTGTCGGCAAATCCTCTTCCCATGTCTCATTGGTCATATTCCAGCGGACGATGGTTCCATCTCCGTCATTCCAGTACTGTGTTGGTCGAACTCCGACCCAGAGTTGTTCTCCGACCGTTCCTATTCCGTAAACGACACCGCTCCATCCAGCTTGAGCCCCCGCGTCGATTGTGGTCAGGCTGGAGTTAGATGAGATTTCGATGCGATAGATTTCATCGCTCTGACCCCACCATCCATTCGCCCTCTGGAGCGAATAATGCAAAATTCCGTCGTGGATTATGATGTCAGCTGGGGGAGAGTTTGAGAGGGTTGGTCCATCAGTATTTGAACCGCGATTCCAAGAGATCAAGACATCATCATTGACGACGTCGATTAGGGTCAGTCCGAAATCTCCACCGGCCCACATCGTACCTGATTCATTGCCTAGAACCAATGCGGTGACATCATCGTCATCGATGTATCCCTGAGTTCCGTCCCAAGTCGTCAGCCACTCATTATTCGTCAGATCATAGCGGGCGATTCCAGTGTTCTCGAAGCCCAGATAGAGTATATCATTGATTTTCACCGTTCGCGAGCGTTGAGTGTCATCACCGGCAGTCCAAGTCTCAATGACCGAGAAATTGTCCATGTTCACTATGCCAGCGCCCGAGTTCCCTCCCGTATAGGCGCGATCGGGAGCGAGCATTTCGATGGTGTATACGAAGCGGCTTTCCAAACCGTCCTGAGAGCTAACACAATCTTGGAATTGATATTGCCAATCCCACTTACAGGCTCCACGGTTGGTTCCAGCGTACATTCCGTCACCATCACTCGTGACATCGTAGAAAACCGAAGGCCGATTCCACCAAGATCCACTACTAGTCATCGTCGTCCAAGTATTACCATCATATCGCGAAAAGGCTCCTTCTGTTCCTACGAGAAGCCCACCGTAATCATCCATCTCGAGAGATAGAACATCGTCGTCTGGCAGGGTATTTGTGTCCTGAGTCCAATGCTCAGAGATATCTCCAGTCAGCCTATCGACAACGAGAATTCCAAATTCGTATAGACCAATGTAAACAACCCCACCGTCAACCGCCACAGGGGTGGCATCGAGGTCATCAGCGCCGAGTGATTGCCATGAGCCGATGATTGTCGAGGTCGAGAGTTCGATACGCATCACGCCCGCGTCTGGAGTCGCGATGTAGGCGATTCCGTAGCGCGTCGCCACCGAGTTCACGAAGTCGGAATCGAGGCCATCAGAAGTCGTCAGGGTGTCGATCAGAGTCATTTGATTGGTGTCGATGATAGAAATCCCGGATTCGCTGTGGCCAACTACGAGATAGCCAGTTGAGGTATCGAAAGCGAGTGAGGAGACTTGGTTTGAACTCAGTCCGGATACCGTACCAATGTAGGAGCCATCGGTATTATCGAGGCGTAGCACACCAGCATTCGTTGTTCCAACCCAAACCTTGTCGTTACCATCCTGAATGATTGAGATAATCTGCCCAGGGCTACTGACGTAATCCCTGATGTCAATAGGTGACTTCCAAATCTGGTCCGATTCGTCAAAGCGATCGATGATCTTGTTACCGCCAATCCATATTTCTCCCCTCTCTCCATCCTCGATGTGAGATACTACCGTCATCCCGTCGGTAGATGGGCTGCTAACCAAAGTCAGGGTGCCGGCAAGCGTCTCGCCAACCAACATGCCGAGCGTACCCGAACCATCGCTGAATAATGCGGTCGAGGATGTAGGGCCGCGACCAGCGTGCGCCGGCCATGGAATCGCCATCGCCCCATTTTCATACAGACCGAGGTCGGTCAGTTGAGTCTGAGAGCGGAAGATGAGCGAATTTGTGTCGTAGGCGTGTACCACCGCGCCCGCGAGAATGTGTAGCCAACCTTCGGTGACCGACAATCCGTGAACTTGGTTTGAAGAGAGCCAATTGCTCGTCGACCAAGTCGCCAACCAAGATTGAGAGGCGATATCACGACGGTTGACTCCAGAGTCATAAGTGGCGATAAGGAGATGATTGCCAACGAGTTCTAAGTCGGTGATGAAGTTGGAAGAAAGGAAGTTCTGGGTATTCCACACCGTGTGTGAATCGATTGTTACAGAGACACTCCCTGAGGCTGAACTCGTAGTGTAATCAAGAAGGTGGACTCCAGCGGTGTTCGTGGCGATATAGACTCTATCGCCGACGATTAGAATGTCAGATGGTGTCTCGATATTCTGAGTCTGACAATAATCGTACTCTGTCCAATCACTGGCACCCATCGTTCTGTAATGCGCAGTGCAGTATCCAGCAGCCCAAATGGTTCCATAATCATCAACGGCAATAGCATGGATTCCCGATTCATCCGAGCCATCGCCAATCAACAAATCTGGAAGTTTCGATGAATCTGATAAGCTACGGGAAAGTACTGAGCCATTTTCTGTGCCAATCAACAACCTGCCGCCATCTTCGTCGATTGTCAGCGACCTGCCCATAACTCCGACTTCGATATCGACGATTGGTTTCTGAGCCCGAGCGTCGAGATGGAGCAAGTCGTCATCAAGAAGAATGTACAACCGACCATCGACCGGATTAACTGCGCTATCATGGATCTCGACATCCTGCACCGAAAACGAAATCTTCGGGTCGGCAGGTCGCAACGCCTCGATCACCATGTCTGTCAAAGAAACACCTGCAGGTAATTCCCACGATGCATCAGAGATTGAATTGGGACGCAAATGAGTATCTAAAGTCCCATTGAGAACGGTCGGAGGATTATTCTCCATCTCATCCTGTCGACCAAGATCGCCGTTTCCTCGCCAGTCGAGGATCGGCGTTTGAGTATCCATCAATGTCAGTTGAGGCTCAGTTGCCCAATAGCCAGCTGAGCCATTGACTGAAATCTCGAATGTCAAATTCGAGATTTCAGCTCCGGGTGCAAACGGCAGAAACAAATCGCTGTAAGCATAGGTTCCATTCGCCGGATCCGCTCCCGTCGCTACAAGATCGACCCAACCGGTATCATTACTCCCCGAGGCGCCCCAAGCAGTCTGGATAACCTGCCTCGAATCATACTCAGAACCCAGTTCTTCCGCCCCAGAATAGACGGTCCAGGGTAGCATTACCATCAGTGCGGCGAGTAGCAGAGCAGACCTCCGCTTTCTCGACAACTCCTGACGAAAAGACATGGGCACGAACTACTGGCCTACTTGTTCCCATTATGAAAGGCATGGGTTGGTGATTTTGTTTTGCGTCTCCCTCTATAGGAGGGAGGGGCAAGATGGAGAAGCGCTGACCTGCGGGCCGATAACTATCTCGAATTCAGGAGGATAGCATCAAAGAGGAGGGGGTGGCCCGAAAAACCTCGAGGGTTTGGCATGGATGAGGAACGTCTGCGCAAGGAAGCTCTCGATTACCATGCAGCTGCGCCTGCTGGGAAGATCCGCGTCGAACCGACAAAACCTCACGGAACTGCTCGTGAATTGTCCTTGGCTTACTCTCCGGGCGTCGCCTATCCATGTGAGGAAATTGCGGCGAATCCCGATGACGCTTACAAGTACACTTCGAAGGGTAATTTGGTGGCCGTCATCAGCAATGGCACCGCTGTTCTTGGCTTGGGCGATATCGGTGCCCTTGCTGGCAAACCTGTGATGGAAGGAAAGGGGCTGTTGTTCAAGGCATTCGCTGATATCGATGTGTTTGATATCGAGGTTGACCGAACTGATATCGATGAGTTCGTTGAGGCTGTCAAAGCGATTGCTCCGACCTTTGGTGGAATCAACCTCGAGGACATCAAGGCGCCTGAGTGCTTTGAGATCGAGCGTAGGCTGGTTTCTGAGCTCGATATTCCTGTGATGCATGACGATCAACATGGTACTGCGATTATCTCAGGTGCTGCGCTGATCAATGCACTAGAGATTGTTGAGAAAGAGGCTTCAGCAGTCAAGGTAGTGATTTCTGGCGCTGGGGCAAGTGCGATCTCGTGTGCTACGCATTATCTGCGCCTCGGTGTTTCTCCGGAGAATTTACTGATGTGTGATTCAAAGGGGATTTTGACTAAGTCGCGCGATTCTGCTGGTGAATTGAACGAGTACAAGGCAAATTTCGCGCGCGATGTTCCTGATGGTGGATTGGCAGAGGCTATGGTCGGTGCTGATGTCTTCTTGGGATTGTCACGTGGCGGATTGGTCTCTGGCGAGATGGTTGCGAGCATGGCTGAGCGCCCGCTGATCTTTGCTCTTGCAAATCCAGATCCTGAGATTCTTCCTTCTGAGGTTATGGCTGTGCGCGATGATGCGATTACTGCGACTGGACGCTCTGATTTCGCCAACCAAATCAACAATGTTCTCGGATTCCCATACATCTTCCGCGGTGCTCTCGATGTGCGCGCTACTGAGATCACTGAAGGAATGAAGATGGCAGCGACAAAGGCTCTCGCAGAATTGGCGAAGGAGCCGGTTCCCGACGATGTCGCTGCGGCTTACGGGGGCGAGCAGATGCAGTTCGGCCCAGAATATCTGATTCCCAAACCATTCGATGCCCGCGTTCTCATCTGGGAGGCGAGCGCTGTTGCTGAGGCGGCAGTTAACGAAGGTGTGGCTCGCGTCGGAGCAGATGAATTCAACGTTGAGAAGTACCGTGAGACACTTGAGGCTCGACTGGGATTGACTCGCTCGATTATGCGTAATGTCATCAATCGAGCTAAGCGGGATAGAAAGCGAATCGTCTTCTCAGAGGGAGATGAACCGACTATCATCAAGGCGGCGGCACAATGTATCGCTGAGGGCATCTGTGATCCAATCCTACTCGGGCACCCCGAACGTATCGAGGCGGTGAAAGAGGAGCACGGACTGAACTTCGAATGTGAGACTATCGATGTTCGATACGACCCTCGTAGGCGTGGTGATTATGCCGATGAATTCCACAAGTTACGCGGACGCAAGGGAGTCACGCGCCGCGACGCTGTTAGCCTGCTCAAGTCGCCAAATTATTTCGGACCGATGATGGTGCACTGCGGCGATGCTGACGGTTATCTCGGTGGCATCGCCCACCAATATCCAGACATCGTCAAGCCGTGTCTGCAAACCATCGGACCCGACCCCTCTGCACATCGTATCGTTGGACTCTACATGATGACCGTCAATGGTCAATTGATGTTCATCGCCGATGCGACAATCAATATCTATCCTGATTCGCGCACACTCGCTGAAATCGCTGTGCAAACCGCGCGGGTCGCGCGCCGGTTCGGAGTCAAACCGAAGGTAGCGATGCTCTCCTTCTCTAATTTCGGCACCTCGGGCGAATTACGAACTGACCGCATCGAGGAAGCAATCTCGATGGCCCGTGAAATGGATGGTGATTTGATCATCGACGGGCCGATGCAGGCGGATACCGCACTAGTCCCTGACCGCCAGAAGGAATTCCCATTCATGGAATTCGAAGGCTCGGCCAATGTTCTCGTCTGCCCTAATCTCGCTTCCGCGAATATAGCATACAAATTGCTTCAGAGAATCGCTGGAGCTGAGATGACTGGGCCAATTCTCGAAGGGCTTGCAAAGCCGGCGCACGTGCTGCAGCGCGGTGACTCGGTGCGCCAGGTGGTTCACATGGCTGCGATTACGGCCGTTGACGCGCAGCGACACGCTCAGCAGCGACTGTGATATCGCTTCACTGTAACGAATCTCTGGGTAATTCTCAGAGTGAAAAACAGAAAGTCATGTAGAACTTTAATTTCTGTAAATTCGTTCTTTCAGGTCGTTGTGATAATGCCGTCCGACCTCTGACCCTCGTCGCTCAATCCACTCGCTGAAGCGAATGGTTCCGAGTGGTTCCTCATCTGAAGCGACTAGCCCGCGCATCAACCCCTTGATTTCAGCGCGGGTGACTACCATATCCCGCATGAATAGCCCCATGACTTGCCCCCCCATCCAAGCAAGAAGTGGGGGCATGGGCACAATCAGACGGCGAACCCCCATGCTTTTGGCAATGAGCCGAACGAAGTCGCGGTAGGGATAGGTCTCGGGGCCTGTCGCATCGCGCGTGATGTTTTCTTCTCCCGCGCCTAAATCGATTGAAATCCGCGCGACATCACGAACATGAACTGGTTGAATAGGATATTTCCCAAAGCCAAATGTCCCGAAAATTGGTATGTATCTCAGCATCCAAGCGATGTTGTTTACGAGTACGTTGCGTCCGCCTCCAAACAAGACCGTCGGGCGCACTATAGCGTAGGAATGGCCCGATTCTCGCAGTATTCTTTCGCTCTCAACCTTGCCGCGAAAGTAGGACCATCCTGGTGCTTGGTCTGGGTGTGCTACACTGAAATGGACAATCCGACGAACACCAGCCTCTGCTGCTGCCTCAAACATCTTCGCACAATTCCTCACCGCGATATCGTGATCGAATTTTCTTCCTTCGTGATTGTACCTTACCCAGTATGTATTGTACAGTACATCCGCTCCGCGAAGCGACTCAACGAGAGCTTCACGGTCATCAAAATCTAGCGAATGAACCTCAACGGCCCCATCGAATGGGTCGTCCCTGCCCACCGCATTTGTCAGTGTTCGGACGCGTTTACCTTCCGCCAACAATTGGTGAGCAATCCATCTACCAGTATAGCCGAATGCTCCAGTGACAACGTGTAATTCGCCAGCCTCTGGTGTTGAACCATCGCTCATGAATCACCGATTTTGCGCGACTCTGAAATAGGCTTCGACGGCAGTACTTCTTACTGGATTAGAATCTCGCAATCACTGCGAGTCTCACTCTATGACTTGAGGAGCAGCGGCAAGAACCTCGGCTGAACAACCGGATTCGTATTGTTCAAAATTCTCGATGAACATTTGAGCCAACAAATTCGCCACATTATCGTAACGAGTCTTGTCGGTCCAAGTCTCGCGGGGTTGCAATATCTCGCTCGGAACACCCTCACACTCGGTTGGAACAGAAAATCCGAAGCGTTCATCCCGAACGAAGACAACATCATCGAGATCGCCGCGCAATGCAGCGTTCAGAAGCGCGCGCGTCCAACGTATCTTGATTCGGCTGGACTCGCCGTAACCGCCGGCGACCCAGCCGGTATTGATTAGCCAGCAATTCGCATCCTGCTCACTGATCTTCTTCGATAGCAAGTCAGCGTACATGCTTGGGTGACGCGGCATGAATGGCGCGCCGAAACACGTCGAGAAGGTCGCTTGAGGTTCTGTTACGCCAATCTCGGTACCAGCGACCTTCGCTGTATATCCTGACATGAAGTGGTATGCTGCCTGTTCTGGCGTTAGGCGGGACAACGGAGGTAGGACGCCGAAAGCATCGCAGGTTAGGAAAACAACATTCTTTGGATGACCTGAAGTAGAATCCTCTGTGCGATTCTCAATCGCTTCAATAGGATACGAACCACGCGTATTCTGAGTCAAAGTTCCATTATCGAAGTCTGGTACTCCAGAGGCATCTAGAATGACATTCTCAAGGATCGTCCCCGGCATCCTCGTCGTAGCGAAAATCTCAGGCTCGTCTTCCTCGGACAGTCCGATGAGCTTGGCATAGCAACCGCCTTCGAAGTTGAACACTCCATCATCGGACCACCCATGCTCATCGTCTCCAACCAAAGCCCTGTCAGGGTCAGCCGAGAGTGTTGTCTTGCCAGTCCCTGAGAGTCCGAAGAAGAGTGCTGCGTCGGTGCCGTCTGTGTTGGCTGAGCAGTGCATCGGCATGATTCCCTGACCTGGAAGAATATGATTCATGATAGTGAAAATTGCCTTCTTAATCTCGCCCGCATAGTGAGTCCCACCAATGATTACCAGACCTCGGTCGAGAGCTAGAATGACGAAGACCTCCGAGTTTGTTCCATCGGTCTTCGGGTCCGCGCACAGCTCAGGCGCATGTAGAATCGTGTATTGTGGAACGTGCTCGGTGAGGTCAGCTGGATCGCTACGAACGAACATATTGTGATAGAAGGCGGCGTGCCATGCCTTTTCGGTAACCAATCGCACTGGCATGGAATAATTTGAATCAGCGCCGCAATGAGCATCCTTGACGAAAAGTTCGCCAGCCGCATCCAAGTGGGCTCTGACCTTCTCCAGTAGCCCTTCGAAGACATTGCGGCTGGTCGGCTTGTTCACCTTACCCCACCAAACATGGTCGGCTAGACCCGGCTCATCGACGATGAATCGGTCGTTCGGTGAGCGTCCTGTGCGCTCGCCGGTAGTCGCGAGCAAGACATTGTGCGCGGTGAGCTGTGCTTCACCGCGCTCAACAGAGCGCTCATGGAGCTCGCTGGAAGAGAGATTCCAATGTACTGCGCCGCTGGGATCGAGACCGTGAGAAGCCAGCGTGGTCGCGAAGGAGACCGGAGTGGACGAGCGGGAGGTGCTCTCCATGGCGACCGACGCTGACAATTGGCTTTCAACCATTACGGATGATTGCCAACGCGAATCTTCGCCTAAACTCGTGTTCGCGCGCATACATCGTTTCGACTTGGCCCGACGGGGATGCGGTTATCGCCGGATGCCGTGCCTGTCGCGCGCGTGAGTGATGAGAAAGACGACCGCGTGATTCGCGAGCGTCGCTTCAAGATGGGGGGTAACATCGACATCGGCGATCTAGGATTGGAAGACATTCTAGCCGATGCCGCCAATCAGGAATCAACCTCTCCGAACTCCGACTCAAAGCCCGAAATCGATGAAGCTCTCGGTGATGTATTCGATCCATTCGCCGAAACGACGGGAACCGAAGCGGGAGCTATTCAGGCCGACGGAAGTGTACTCTCGGCTCCCGAGGATGATATCGTTACCTCGATGGCGAAAGAGGGCGAACGTCGAGTTAATTGGTCGCTAATGGTAGCGATGATCTTCGTTTTCAGCGCACTAAGCGTCGTCGCTGGAACCGCTTTCCCGCCGTTCATCTCTCTGATTTTGCTCTTGGCGCTCGCCGCCATTGGCTTCACACTCGGCGAGCGCTGGGTAAGCAATCCAGACTTGCATCTGCTGGGAGTTTCGTGGGTCATCATTTCGATGAAGGTGCTCTACGGACTTGCAATAGAGTTGAATCGTTGGGAATTAGCTGGAATTTTCCCGATTTCTGTTGAAGTCCTCGCTGTCCTATTGATTCTCCTCGTCGCTCTCAACGTCTTCGTCGCTTACCGCCACGATCACGATGCGATTGCGGCCCAAGCCACGTTGGTTCTGTTGGCGATTGGCTCAACGGCGGGCTCGATTGGAGGAGAGATAGGAGTCGCTGTGATGATTCTCATCGCAACGCTACTGCTCCACGGACTCGCCTTACACCGAGGCTCTGGCAACTTGGCAGCACTCGGTGTCGCAGCCTCTAACCTATGGATTGGAATGCACGCCGTCACCAACGGGTTCACCGCTGGCTCTCTGGTCATCGAACCCCTCGACACACCACTGATTCTTTTCTTGCTCCTAATGGTAATCACTGGTCTAAACGCAGCGATGGCAGCGCGCTTCGCGCGCGAAGATAATTGGTTTTCTCAAGGCTTCAAAGCGGCTGGCTTGGGCCGGCCGGGGCTTTGGGGGGTATCGATTTCTCTTGGAATGGTTGGAGCCCTCATGGCAGTCGCTTCCAGCCGAGAGGACTCCGGCTTCGCGCTCGGAATGGTGACATTCCTCGCCGGCGCCTTCGGCGGCTCTTATCTCGTCGTGCGAGGGGTAGAGAAGCTCAGGGTGGCCATTCCTTTATTGGCGGGTGGAGTGGTGTTCTCACTGCTTCTCATCTTTGGAGATTTGACTGAATCAATCTCGCTTTTCGACCGCTACGAAACTTTCACTATCTTTGCTACGATTCTTACTGGATTCGTGATGCTGCGTGACCAAAGTCGCGTCACTGACCGCATTCTTTGGGTAGGATCAGTCGGTGTTCTAGTGCTCGTGGTTATTCTGATACCTGCCGAGTCTAAGGCCGCTGGCGGCGACGGTGGATTGGCTCTCCTAGCTTTGCTGACGACGCTTCACATCGGAACGGCCGTGCTCGCTGTGATACGCAAAGCTCCCTCGCTCGCGGGCGCTACAGTTCTGCTGCCGTGGGCTTGGGTATTGTTGCAGGAAATTGTCGTTGAGGCGATTCGAACCGTGATGATAGCAAATGGGTGGTCCGACCCTGGCAATTTGATTGAACTCGCTCCGACTCCATTCGCCGTCTATCTTGTAATCTCGGTCGGACTGATGCTCATCGTCAATCTGCAGATGGGGGCGACTGGGGTCAATCTGGCAGCAGGCTTCCTCGGAATCACCGAAATCTCAGCTTCGATTCGTGATTCCGGCGCTCTGCAATTATGGTCTATGGGACTCTGGTTACCGATGATCACAATCATCGTCATGGCACATGCTGGAGGATTCACCGCCCTCACTCTGCTCGTAGTTGTCGGGGCAGTGTCTGCCGCCCATCTCGGGGCTGAATTCACTGGACAGAGGCTGGGAGGCGCGGTAGCGCTGCTGGCGATTATCGCTGTCAGCGCTGCGATGCTTGGGTGGAAACACGGGCTTGACGAGATGTGGGTGATTCTGATACTGATTGCAACTGGATCAATTCTCTATCGTGGAAAGCCCGATGACGAGCCTCGATTCACCAATGGAATCGCTCTGATGTCATTGCCACTACTAATCGCCATCTCAACCAATGAGCCGGCGAGAATCCTTGAGGCAACCGACTCGATTCCTGACCTCGATATTTCTCTCACAGCAGTTGCCAGCACCGGTGCGGTGATGGCGATTTACCTCCCGCGCGCGGAAAAGATGGAAAAGTTGCTCAAGCCAGCGGCAGCAGCACTCTGGTTGCTGGTAATCACCATCGGCCTCTCAGTGCAATTGAACAATGAAACAGCAACCATGGCTGGGCTAGGCCTTTTCGCACTCAGTTCGCTATGGTTAGTTGCGCGCGGAGAGATTCGCGCTGAACTGAAATCGATTACCCAGCGCGACGAGCGCTTGGCATTGGTAGGCCGCGATGCTGAAGTCATGCTCAGTGGAGGTGCGGGGCAAATCGAAGGATATGACCCGCGGCGTGCTGAACTCGAAGCCAAGCGAAAGAAGCGACGTGATCTCGCAGCAGCAGACGATGATGCTGATCTCTACACAACCGATGTTTCTCACCGACCGACGATTGTACTTCTCGTCCTCGTTCTCATCCTCGGTGCGGCAATCGTTTGGGGAATGCTGTTCGCTTCCTCCCCAATCATCCTCCTAATCGCCGGAGTTTTCGCAACACTGCTCGTCACCATTGCTCGTCTAAGGACGAAACAACTCGAGCTCGACTTACCAACTGTGCTCGGTATGGAGATGCCGATTGCCTACGCGATTATTGGATTGATCATCGCCCTCGTCGCCGGTCATATCGGCCCCGGTGGAAGTAATGCACAATTGCTCGATATGGCTGTCGTGACAATTCTCATTCTCCAATTCGTCATTATCTCTCTTTACCGACAGGACAACCTTCTCGACCGAATCCCCATCGCTCTCGATTGGTTTGTCTTACCTTTGGTTCTCGGAAGATTGCTCGGGGCGGTGATGGTCGAGTCGCTTCCCGCCCCGTTCACCGTCGATCCATTCGACGGTGATTTCATCGAATGGCAGATTCCTTGGCTTCTCCTCGAAACCCTCCTCATCTTCACAATCATCATTGATGCAATGATCGACACTCGCAGGACGAGCGTCGGTCGAAAGTCACACCAATCCAGCTTGGGTCGAGGAATGCGAACCCTCGCAATCGTCATGATTTCATGGGGACCAGCCGCAGTCCTCGCAGTAGCCAACGCTGTTTCGTTGGGGCGCAGACACCGTCAGGTCGAAGGTGTCGGATTAGCAATCCTCTGCGCCCCGTTAGCCCTGTTTTCTCTCAGTAACATATTACCCGTAATCGGAGAGAATCTCGATTGGATCATACTTGCAGGAGGAGTGGTGATGTTGGTTCTGGTCGGAGCGGCGGTACCGATGCGCAACGGTCACTGGACGATGATGGCGGCTGTCGATGGCCATATTCTGCTGTTTGCTGGCCTTCTCGCTGTCAATGAAGCGATGTTCTATCCAATTGCACTCTTTGCCATGTCGACAACCCTGTGGGTCGTCGGAATCCTCCACCTACGCCGGATTCTACGCGTTTGGGGATTGGCCGATTTGGCGTTGGGAAGCGGAGTGGCCTTGCTGATGCTGGGGGCATCGGGCAGCATCAACGCCGGCGGCCTATTCTTGCTGCTCGCGGTCATCGGTGCTGAACTCGCTCTCGTCACTTGGTTGGGGCAACGCAACGAGGAAGCGCTACTCAGAGACTGACGGCTAGTGGCGAATGTGCCCCATCGTGTGATTAGTTGTTTAATCGGCCCTCATTGATACGTTTTCAGAGTGGACTGAGGAATAACGGCGCATACCAAGTTTGATGACGGGCGGGTGTGGGAACAGCACCGTGTCAGGCAGTTGGATATCGGACACCCCTGATGAGGTGGAGCACCCAACCGTGCCACTCGGAATCAATGAAATGGCGATTCCGCGCGCCGCGATATTGCTTTCTTTGGCCACCGCGGCGCTACTAATCATCTCAACAATTGTCGTCGGATACAGCGTCTATGACTTCGCCAAAAATAATGAAGATGCGTTCTCAGTGACCGATAAGGACCTACTGAAGGATGAAAATGAGCGCTGGTACTGGGAGATCGATCTACTGTTCGATACCTGCGACTCACGTCTTGGAGAATGGGATTGGCCAGATGTGCTTGCTGACCAAGATGATGTATTTCTCTATCCAGGAGAACTGCGTTGTGATTGGGAGCATCAGGGCGATGGGGACCGAGCCAGCGTTGTAATCTACAATCGAGGAGATCAGACGCTCGACCTCGTGCTTGAAATCGCTGGAGGCGAGGTCGTCTTCGCGTCAGAAGGTGATAGCGATTTGACGCTCGATCCTATCGAACCCAATGGCACTGTAATCGTTGAGATTGAATTGGAAAGTGAGGTTACCGAGCACGACATCACCATCGAGGCCTCTCACCTGCGAGTTCCTGAGGCCGAAGTCCTGCTCGACGTCCATATTTTCGAGGGAACCGAAGCACGTGAAATTCACGCCAGTGACGGAGATAGTCTCGCGGTCCACTACAAGGTGTGGGACGCCGATACGAATGAGCTGCTGGATGAAGGTGACCTCGTCGTTACAGCGGGAGATGATTCGAATTACATCAAGGGATTCGGTTGGTCGGCGATTGGACTCGATATCGATGAGGATCGAGGACTGATTCCAGGCATCGATACCGGGACTACCCACACAACTTTGCTACCGCCACCAATTGCTTACGGAAATAGCGATGGGCACGAACTTGAAGAGTCGTGGCTGCGCTTTGAGTTGAAGGTCGATAGAGCGACCATTTGAGACCACCAGCGCGCGAAAAGGACTTGACCTCGACAAGGGAGCGGAAACCATGAACGAGGAGCCAACCCACTTCGCTCTTCGACCCTCAGATGAGCTTGTCAAGCGCGCTTCCAATGTCATTAAGGCCAATTCTGCACGCAAGGGAGAGCCCGCCTTTCACATGACTGAGGATGTGCGCAGGCTCTCCACTCCGTGGTCGGTCGCACAGGTGCGGGCAACGCAAATTGAAGCGACAGATTTGCCCGCTGGAGTGATTCTCGACGCGGCCGCAGGCAGCGGAGTGCAATTGGTAGCATTGACCGCTGGCCTAAAGCGACCGGGATTGGCAATCGAACTCGACCCGAATATCGGCCTCTTATGTGCGGCAAATATGCACTCGGCCGGAGAGTCTGGAGATCTTCAGAGATCAATGGACCGCGTACTGGTCGGCGACGGAACTGATGCCGAGAATGCTATCGTCGCCTATTGGAATAGTCTGCGAGAGGCTGGAACGAGGGCACACCCACCAATCGGTATGCTACATCTGGACCCAGCTCGCCCTCGAGACGCTCAAAGACATGAAATCGATGAGATGCAACCAGCGATTGGACCATTGATGAAAGCCTGGTCCAAACATCTCGAGATAGGGCCACGCGGACCAGCGGTTCTGCTGGATCTTTCACCAAGACTCAATGAGGACCAACGAGCCCTCGTCGATGCCACTATCGAGACCACCTTCCCCGGTATCACACGAACTTGGGAATACCTCAGCCAAGGAGGTGGTAGAATCGACCGGCTCTCAGTCTGGATAGGATCCCTATCATCCAAAGCCCCATCCCGATGTGTCAGAATGGGCCGAAAGAAAATCATGGCAACAATCGAGGGCAAGATTGCCGAATCCGAAGAGGTCCCGATGAGTACTCCTCCTCCATTCGGCGCCCACCTGACAATTGTCGATCCAGCCCTCGTTCAATCAGGGCTGCAAGAGTCCTGGCTCGAGCGAGCCCTACCTGAAGGCGCCGGACACTCATGGCTACGCCTCGATGGTCGGCGCCCACTTCTCATCACCACAGATCGACTAACCAACGATGAGGAAATCGACGCCTTTGTTCTAGCCAGCGGCGAGATTGTCCAGCATAGACTCACGCCTCCTGAGTTGCACACCATCGAGCAGACGGCGGCAGCGGCGGCTCGCAACGGAGTTGGAAAGATTACCTTGCGCTGCAGCCTCGACCCCGACCTTCACCCAACCCTCCAGCGCAGGCTCGACAAAGCGATGAAGGAATTCGATGGAGCGAACGGATTCATGGTCGACCTAGACCTTGAGCGAGGCAGTGGTAGTCACACGCTCTACATCGTCTGCAAGCATGCTTGAAAAATCGCAAAAATTCACCGTTAGAAGGGAAAATACCCGTTTCTGGGTCATCTAGGTAAATTATCACTTCTTCACGCCCCGTAGGGGCGGCCGTCTCCTTCAAATATGGAGGGCAGGTCGGCGGGATGCCCTTTGAGGGCCATTGGGCAACCAATGAACACGGGGGAACCGTACTATGGCAAAAGTGAATGAAGCAGAACTAGGAGAGGATTTCTCCTACATCCTGAGGCTCGCCGACTCTGACATCGATGGTCTTCGACCGATTGCGCAAGGCCTGACTTCCATCCCGGGAGTCGGAAAGCGATCGGCCGGACAGATTTGCCGCATGGCAGGTATCGATGGCAGCAAGCTCGGCGGACATCTGTCCGATGAGGAACAGAACGGGATTCGAACTACAATTGACGAATACGCGTTGAACGTGCCTTGGTGGCTCGTCAACAGACAGCGCGATCTGCAGTCCAATGAGGATGCACACATCATCGGAACCGAGGTCAAATTGACCCGCAACGACGATGTTGCACGCTTGGCTGCGATCAAGACCTACCGCGGAATGCGCCACCGCAGCGGCCACAAGGTCCGCGGACAGCGCCTGCGCAGTAACGGTCGCAGCGGCAGCACACTCGGTGTGCAGAGGAAGAAGTGAGGTGATTAGATGGGCCATCCAAAGTTTGCAAGACCAAAGACACAGACACCCGCGCACCCGTGGAAGGCTGCTCGAATTGAGGAAGAGCACGCTCTCAAGGAGCAGTTCGGCCTCAAGCGAGTCGGTGGTATGCGAGAAATTTGGCGAGAGAAGTCAGCTCTTCGCCGCCACCGAAACCAAGCGATGAAACTCATCGGGCGAGTCGACTCCTCTGAGGGGCACTTCGCTCGCGAGAAGACAGACCTAGTGACCGCTATGGTCCGCAAGGGTCTGCTCGCGGAAGGATCTAGCATCGACGATGTTCTACAGATTACAGTCGAGCACATGCTCTCCCGTCGTCTTCAGTCAGTTGTCTACTACCGCGGCCTCGCGCCATCCATGCGCGCTGCTCGAAACATGATCGTTCACGGTCATATCTCAATCGGTGAACAACGCATGACCGTGCCTGGATACAAGATTCTGCGCGCAGAGGAAGATAATCTCCAGTACAGCGCAACTTCGCCTTATCTCAACGATAACCATCCATTCCGTGTCGAGATGGAGCAACTCCGCATCACACGTCAGAGTGAAGATGAGGAAATTGAGGAGGTCGGAGGCGTACGCGCCACGACCGATAACGACGAATTCGTCCAGCAGATCAAGGCCGAGGCGGAGAAAGCTCCAACCGTCGAGGATACAATTCCAGAAGGAGGTGATGAGTGATGGGTCACAAGGCGATTCTACACATTTTCAGCACCTACAACAATGTGCTGATCACCGCAACTGATCTCACCGGAGCCGAAACTCTGGCGAAGGTCTCCGGCGGACAGGTCACCAAGAAGGGCAGCGATGCCGGCGGCCAATTCGCAGCAACCCGCGCCGCCGAGCGCATCGCTGAGATGCTCTCAGAGAAAGAATTCGACCAAGTCATCGTGAAGTATCGCGGTGCCGGTGGAAACCGCTCCCATAGTGCTCCTGGCGCCACTGCGGCAATCCGTGCTCTGACTCGTGCAGGCGTACAGATTACCCGCATCGAGGACGTCACTCCCATCCCTACAGATGGGACCAAGAAGAAGGGCGGACGAAGGGGCCGCAGGGTCTGAGGTGATTGAAATGGTAAAGATGGAAGTAATCGAAGAAGGGCCAGAGAATATCAAAATCTTGCTCAAGGACAGCGACCGCGCTTTTGCAAATGCTCTGCGCCGAACTCTCATGTCAGATACACCAAAGATGGCCATCGAGGTCGTCCGATTCCAGATGGGATCATTCGACCTCTGCCTATCGTGCAGCCACCTGAATCCAGCAGCCGCAGCTCGTGAATCCGCGGGTGGAACTGGTTGTAATCAGTGTGAGAAGAAGTTGGAGAAGGAAGGAGTGGACTTCACCGTTTGGGAAACTAACGGCTCTCTCCCCGACGAAATGATTGCTCAGCGCCTCGCAATGGTGCCAATCCCAACCAACCACGAGCAATTCCACTATCAGGAAACTTGCCCTAACTGCAAGGATCTCGTCCCCGAAGACCGAGGTTGCCCTTCCTGCAATATGATTTACACTTGCAAGGCATTCGGCAGCCCTGAGGGAATTACCGTCACCGCTGGCGACATGATCTATCTCGGTGACGAGAGCCTTGAGATTCCTGAGCACTACCGATCGATTCCGATTACCAAACTGTACAAGGGACAAATGCTTGAGTTCTACGCCACCGCAGTGATGGGGCGCGGCAGCCAGCATGCGAAGTGGTCACCCGTTTGTGGCGTCAGCTTCATGCCACGCCAGATCGGTGTTCTCAACAACAAGAGCAAGGCCAAGATTCTGTGGGGACTCGACCTCACTATTACGGCCAAGGATTTCGACAAAGACGGACGCCTCGAGGATTTTGCCAAGGTTGAGACCCTCATCAAGGAACTCTACCACGTTGGCGATGGAACTGAGAAGACGGGTGATTTCAAGGAAGCTATCACCATCGAGGAAGTTCCTGGAGATTACGTATTCAGCTTCGAGACAGATGGCTCGATGGATCCACAGACAGCGCTGAAGATGGCTTCTGCTTCTCTCTCGGCGACTTTCAATTCACTCGGCGAGGACCTCGCTGCGGCCCTCTGAAGCCGGCGCAGGCTTCTTGCATCGCCTCGGAGATGAGGTTGCATGGCAACGGTGCTCGGCCGAGGGACCTGCGGCGGTCACGTGACGCTGCTATTCACAGTCGAGGACCTCGATGATGACCCAATTCGACAGGGCAGCCGCGGAGCTGGCTTGTGTTTAGAAGATGGCTCAGAGGCTGTTGCTCGTGGTGAATCGGGAGACTATTCATTGCGCGTGAGATTTCTCGACGGCGACGGTGATACGCGGATGTTTCAGCAGGTCCTCGACTTGCTAAAGGCCGAAATCACCGAATTTAGCGAGATGAGTTGGGATATTTCCATTCGCAATCACTTGCCATCCTCGCAGGGATTCGGTATGTCAGCTGCAGGCGCCGTGGCGGCTGCCGCTGCTTTTCAGAGAGCTTTGGGGCTACCACATGAGGAGAGTTTGCGCCGTTCGTATATGATCGCACACAAGATCGAGCGAGCTAATTCAACTGGACTTGGAGATGTCACTGCGCTCGCAGCCGGTGGTGTCGAGCGACGACTCGTACCCGGTTCACCATACTATGGAGAAAAACTGGATAATGGCCCAGGCCGAGCTGAAGGTTGGAGTGAAGGAACACCAGTGGTTCTCGCATGGCGCTCAAGCCCGGGCCGACATACGTCTGAATACATCAATAATCCAGATTGGAAACGATTGATTAGCGAGGCGGGTAAGACTCAGATGGATTTCCTTTCTGAGGGAGAATGGGACGTCTCTCGCTGGAAGGAATTACTAGATTCAGCAGAGGCATTCGCAAGTGATTCCCGCCTAATCAACGATGCAGCTCGCGCAACCCTCCTTGAGTCCGGAAAGAATGCCAGTGAGCGCGCCGGTCTCGCAGCACAGACAGCGGTTCTATTGTGCATGCTCGGCGAGAGTATTGCCATTGTACCTCGTGATGTAACTGGCTCACAGCAACTCGAATCGCTGCTCGCGGAACTCGAAAAAGAAGGCCTCGAATCGACCCTCACCAGAATCGGCCAAACAGCCTGATTACCAACAAGAGTTGGTAATCAGGAGTGGTGTCCACCGGACCGCTTCTTGTGAAATTCATCGAGCGGAGTCAAATCCAACGGGCTAGCATCCAGCAAAATTGCACCATTCAACTTCAATGACTCAGTGAAGCCATGACGATAGACAATTGCTCCCTGTCCATACTCGTTGACATAACGGTCGACCTGCTTCTGAGTTTTCTTGCGCGGGAATCGTAAATCAGCACCAAAGAAATGCTTGGCATCAATCCAAGCGCAAGGCACACCATTGATTCGAACATCATCGATAAGAAGAAGATCGGGAGTAACCACTGCTCGACCTTCTGATTGCTTTTGCTCCTTGAGCAATTCCTCTTGGCGGCGAAAGCGTATGTCGAGGAAGTCGAAGTGGGCGCAGAGAATGTCCTCAAACACCTCAGCAGCAGTCTGCGTCTCGCTTTGGTTCACTGAACTAACCTTGTCAGCCTCCTCAGCCTTGGCGAACTCCTGCTGGTCCCGCTCGCTCATGCGAGTCGGATTCTTCAACGTCTCCTTGATACGATTTTTTGCCCACCCTCGGCCGGTCAAAATCGCACGGAACGTATTGACCGGAGGGGCATCAAAGCGCTTTGCCAAAGTGAGAACTCCTTCGCCGTTTTCGTAGCGGCGACGGAGCTGATTTGCATTTCGCATCAGGCGTCCATGGGAATGAACTGATTTCTCCTGATTCAACGCACCGCGAAGCGATAGAGCTTGTTCAATGGTAATTGGAAAGTCCTCTATTTCACTTCTAATTTCATTGACCCGTTGCTCTGGAAGAAAACCAAATTCGCCGGGTTGGCAAACGATTTCACCAACCTGTTTTTGGATCTTCTTCGGCACTGCGTTAGTCATCCATCGGAGAGGCTTTTCTTCTGGAGGGGGGTCAATATTGGCAGGCAGTCCCATTGGAGGAGGGGACTGCTTGAAGCGGGAGAGCGCACGCTCGACTGCTTCGGGATCTCCTTCGGACCACGGTCGCAGTTTTGCTCCGTTGGTCGACTTCTTGCGCGACCGTCGCCTCCTGCGGCGGTCGCCGCCTTCCTTATTTTCACTCAACGCGATGAGCCACCGGCCGGCCGCCCATGAACCCTCGCGCGACAAGTAGAGTAATTGACGAACGGAATGTATCGCAAGAAGAGGTAATGGTGGTCGCTGAATCTCAAATGTCACGCTTGCGATTACGGGCATAGATGTCGTAGGCTGCGTCACGGAATGGGCGCGGAATCAACCAGATAATGGCTCCCAACCGGTATAGGGGCGGGAGTTGAAGAAGAATTTGGATGACTGCTGAGGAGCGGGCGAACCAGCGGCCGGATTCATCGATTAAGAAGACCGAATCAAGGTCGGCGAGTGCTGGAGGACGCTCCAGTATGAGGGCCTCTCCCTCAGGTGTCTCCTGCGCGATAATGGAGATGCGACCCGCCTTATCGCGCTTGCCGATGAATGCCGCCCAGCCAGTGCAAACCGGACAGAATCCATCGATTAAAACGATTGATTGAGAGCCTGTAGGCACTAGAATCAACCACCATAAATCATACGAATGCGATACCTGGTTCGAGAGGGAAAGCTACCCTTGCCTTGCCACCGACATCCGCACCCTCACCAACCGGGTAAGCAACGACCGATTCGACGTCGAGAGCGGCAGCGATGAAATCTGCTGCCGCATTGATTACATCGCTCTCAGCCAAGCCGCTCATCACCAATTGCCTCTCACCGTCCGACCAGGTGTGAATCCTGCCTCTACGCTTCTTCGAGCCCATCGACAAGGCCATCCATGTCTGGAAAATCTCACCTCGCAGAGCCTCCTGAGCAAAAATCGGCAGCGACTTGAGATGATCCTGCCCCTGCCGCTTGAAATCGAATTCACTAGCAGCCAAGCCGACCGCTTCTCGAGCCAACTCGCCCTTCCAAGCTGCAGCAGTCTGAATCACAACTCCAGTAATTGGGGCATCAGAGTGGCGCTCGGCTAACCCACGTAGATTGCGGCCAGACTCGATCACCCCGCGCAAGTAAGCCTCGCGCGCGAGCACAGCAACATCAGCGGTAGTATCACCAGCCAAGTCGGATGAAGAAGAGTCGAATTCCATATCATGACTCGCGAGCATCTCATCCATCCCAAGCTCAGCCCAGAATTCCTCTGCAATGTGAGGTGTGGCCGGAGCCAACATTGGAGCCCAGCCGGCCAAGAATCGCCGCGCAGTGGCCCTATCAGCCCCGCCGCGGCGCAAATACCACTGCCAATCAGCAAGCATCTCGAAATGGCTCGTCATAACTCCCTCACGCAGGCTGACATCCTCCATACAAGCGTGCCATCGCGCCTGATTCACTCGCAGGCGAGCCAGCAACCATCCATCCATAGGACCTGGAGCATCTTCTAACGCATTACCGGCATTGAAGGCGTCAATTATCGAACAGAGTTGTTTGTAATTTGCCAAAACTGCGTTGTCTGACCAGTCCATACCAGCCTCCGGATTCGCTCCAAAGAGAATGAAAAGACGCACCGTATCAGCTCCGAATTTTTCTATCATTTCGCCCGGACTTACCGTGTTACCGAGACTCTTGCTCATCTTCGCCGAACGCGAACTCAAACCTGCTCCACACGTCGGGCAATCGCCTCCAAAATTCTCGATGTGGTATTCCGTATTGCATTCAGAACAGAAAGGAGCGGGCGCGTTGAGCATGCCTTGGCAGACTAAGCGCCCGAAAGGCTCGCCGACCGTATTCATGCCGAGGTCGCGAGTCGCCTTGGTGAAGAAGCGGGCATACAGGAGATGCATGACGGCGTGCTCGATTCCTCCAATGTAGAGATCCACGCCGCCGTCTAGCCAGTAATCGACCGCTGCACGGTCGAAAGGCTGCGCGTTGTTTGCAGAATCTGCGAAGCGCAGGAAATACCAAGATGAATCGTAGAAAGTGTCCATCGTATCGGTCTCCCGTCGAGCGGGACCGTTGCACTGCGGACATGTTGCGGAGAGGAAGGATTCGCTAGCCGCAAGGGGATTGCCGCTCTCCTCCCAACTGAAAGTAACATCGAGAGGTAATTCGACTGGGAGTTGTTCGTAAGGTACTGGCACAACTCCACACGCCTCACAGTGAAGCATTGGAATCGGCGTGCCCCAGAAGCGCTGTCGGCTTAGCAGCCAATCTTTGAGCCGGTACTGAACGGTGCCTTGTCCGGCTCCCTCTGCCTCCAGCGCAGAAATCACCGCGGCCTTCGCTTCGTCACCAAACATCCCATCAAACTCAGCCCGTGTCGAATTGACCATCCAACCCAGACCGTCGAAAACGGGATTCTCCTCAACACCCTCGCCACCCTCTCGTCGAGACAAAACTGGCTTCACCGGAATTCCATATTTCTTGGCAAAGTCGTAATCGCGCTGATCGTGCCCTGGCACAGCCATCACAGCCCCAGTTCCGTAACTGGCGACAACAAAGTTGCCAGCGTAGATTGGAACCTCTTCTCCGGTCAGCGGATTGATCGCGGAGCGACCGAGCGGAACACCCTTCTTTTCCTTCAGCATGTTGATTCGCTCGAACTCGGAAAGCTTGGCGCACTCATCAGCAAGAGTGCGCCATCCAGCCTCATACTCAGTCCCAGCAACAAGCGGCTCACAGAGCGGATGCTCGGGTGAGAGAGTTACAAAAGTCACGCCAAAAATCGTGTCGGGGCGTGTTGTAAACGCCCCAATAATAGCGTCCTCACCATTGACTTCGCCGGCAACAGGAAACTCGATTTGAGCGCCATGAGAACGCCCAATCCAGTTCCGCTGCATCGCTTTCACATTCTCAGGGAACTCGATGTGGTCCAATTCATCGAGCAACTCATCGGCGTACTCGGTCATGCGTAGGAACCACTGAGCCATGTCCTTCTGAACGACCTCGAGACCACATCGCCAGCAGCGATTATTCTTCACCTGCTCATTGGCAAGTACGGTATCACAATCGTCGCACCAATTGACTGGAGCGAAGCGTCTCTCAACCAACCCAGCCTCATTGAAACGGAGGAAAAGTTCCTGATTCCAGTGATAATACTCAGGCGTCGACGTAGCGAAAGTCCTCCGCCAATCATACGAATATCCCATCCTTTCCTGATCAGCACGAATCATCACGATGTTACGCTCCGTCACGGAGTGCGGATGTCCGCCTTCCTTCTTCGCGGCATTTTCGGCTGGCATCCCGAAGGAATCGTAACCCATCGGATAGAGGACATTCTTGCCCATCAGACGTTGGAAGCGAGCCATGGCATCGCCAATGGAGTAGTTGCGTACGTGACCCATGTGCATGTAGCCGGAGGGGTAAGGGAACATTTCGAGGCAGTAGAACTTCGGACGCGAATCATCGACTTCGGCTTCAAAGAAGCGCGCCTCTTGCCAGCGTGACTGCCAGCGCGTCTCGATATCTTGTGAATCGTATGCCATCATCTTCACCCCATTCAAAATGGGAGCCCTCTCAGGCTCCCAAGCTAAGCAGCAGGCCGAGCGAATCGCCCGCCGCGAAGGTTGGTGAAGCAGGCATTCGCGCCATGCGCGAGCGTCATGCCACCTCGCTTTCAATGCACCCCCGAGAAAATGAGGAAATTCCGACGGTTGGCAGCAATTCGATCCTTAATTTTGAAATTTTTTGGATATTATACCTTAATTTCCCCTCAGGAACGCCTAAGTGTTAAATAAGAGAGATGAAAATTAACAAAACACTGAGAGTGAGAATGGTGATTAAGCACAAAATAACAAGGAGGGATCGATTTCGCCCGAGTAGATTCTTCCTCTGTTTCGGAATCTGACTCTGCTTGGTCTGAATCATTCGACCAAGATAAATTGGTCGTATGGTGTAATAGGATTAGCATAGTTGTCTGCGAAGCTTCAGATTCCGGTTCGAATCCGGATACGACCACCATTTATACAATACAAAAGGAGATATGAAAATGCAACAACAAACACATGAGAGAAAGCAAGTAAACGAGAGTAAGCCACCTGCAGTGACGCACAGAGAGTGGTTCTCCCCAGTTGGCTCCAAACCAGGCTGGTTCAACTTCACGAAGTTCTTTCCTTACGCTATTTGCAGAGTGATACCCGACGGAGACGACATCGAGATCCACAATGTTAGCGTGATAAATCCCGAGATGAGGAGGCAGGGAATAGGAACTAAAATGATTCGACACATTAGGGAGGCCTTTCCGCATCACCACATATGGGCGGACACATGGAACCACTCTCGGCCGTTCTGGAAGGCGATGGTGAAAGCAGGATTTGTTGACTCTATTGAGAATGAATATAGTTGGCCTTGTCATGATACAAATTGCGAAACCTGTCATCCGACAAGAGTTACTGGAAGGAGGCGAAGACTATGAGCGACGAGGCCTACAACCCTGTGGAACACATCGATTGGGAATTGGTAGACAAGGACCACACCTTTGAGTGGTTAGTTCATCTCTGCGAAGTTTTCAACAGGAATGAGGAAACAGACGATTGGGCTATTTGGCCAGAGGATTTTTTGTGGCACCCACATCAAATTTCTATACCAGAGGAACACAGACAGATGTGGTTGAATGTAATTTTCCTCATATTCAATAAACATGAGATAACCATCTCTGGCAATAAAATATCAGTGATTGGAAAGTTTGGCTCAGAATTCAAGTTTGAAATGATGCCAGACCTCTCTGACTGGGTTGGAATTGAGCATCCACAAGGAGCCAACTGCATTCCTGAGCAGATGGGCTTAGATGACGGGAGTTACATCCCAGACGGTTTCGAGTTGTGCTGGGATTGTCCCGAGGGTATCCCCACGCCTGTCGGCCTTTACAGCCTGATTATAGCGCTACTCGACGAGACCAAGGCTTGGGAGTACCTGCTCTCTTGGCGTTTTGTCGAGTGCTGGATATGCCGTGATAACCGCCCCATGCAAAGGCAAGAATTCGAGCGTGTAGGATGGATGTACAGCGACGAGGAATCATCTGCCATCCCCGCTTATTCAAGGATTCTGGGCTCGCTCGACAAACGTCCGCGGTCCCCCGGCCCTTACTACTGCTGTTGGTGGTGCGGGCCCAACGCCCCTGATCATCATTGAAAGACAAACGCAATGGTCGCGTTTCTTTCGTCCAATCGCGCAAAATTTGAATCCAATAACCAACTGTGCATCGCATGGAGTCATCGGAGCGAGTCCGAACCTTCCTTCGGAACTTATGGGGGGAGATAGACAATA
>JAQXEV010000004.1 GCA_029250665.1 Candidatus Thalassarchaeaceae archaeon
GCTGAGGCGGTTCAATCAATGACTAAGAAAATGGTTGCACTAAGTGAAAGTAGTGCAGATTGCAGTTCTGCATCATACATCAACACCATGAGCCGTTACGCATCAATCAAGGAAGAAGAATCACAGAAGTGTAAGGACGAACTTTTGATTCTCTGGACCGACTTCTTCAAGCCACAGCACCTAGAGACAATTCCAGACCTGCACGACACATTCTGGCAGGCTGCAAAGCTCTGCTCCGCCTGCAAGGTCGAAGTCTCAGAACAACATGCTCAGGAACTAATGGATGCGGTAGAAGCGATTCACCACATGTTCTGGGCCGCCAAGGGCCGTGAAGTCCCATGGATACGCGCTTCGTGAATGTCGTCGTGAAAGGCGACTCAATGTGGCCGACCCTCTCTGCGGGTAGTACCGTGAGGTTCGAGAGGGTCGAAGCAGAGGATCTGGAGGCTGGGCAGGTCGTTCTGCTAGATCATCCATTTAGGCCCGACCTGCGAATTATCAAGCGGATTCAATCAATTGATGAGGATCGGATCTTCGTTGTCGGCGATAATCCCGATCCGACTGCTAGTGAAGATAGCCATGATTTCGGCAAGGTCAGCGCTTCGCTCGTACTCGCCGTTCTCTCAAATTAGAATTGAATTACGTTGGCGCCCCAAGCTAAACCGCCGCCGAAGGCAGCGGTAACAACCAAGTCACCCTCTTTGATGAGCCCTTCATCCATCGCCTCACGCATTGCAATAGGCACACTCGCACCGGCGGTATTGCCGTATTTGTGGAGATTTGTGAACGTCTTAGACATCGGTAATCCGAGATTCTCCATACCAGTCTTGATGATGTTGATATTTGCTTGATGAGGTATCACAAAATCGACCTCCTCGAGTGTCTTACCAACTCTCTCAAGCGCCGCATGGACTGCTTGCGGAAACGCCTCAATAGCAAAGTTCCAGACTGCTCGACCATCCATGTGGAAGTATTGCATACCCTCTTCGAAGTTGGCGCTGGGGATTGGTACTCGGACTCCTCCAGCGGGGATTTCTATGACTCCCGCACCGCCACCATCACTCATCAGCCACGAGCCTAGGACGCCCTTGCCATCCGCAACCTTACCGAGCACAGCCGCACCTGCTCCGTCTCCAAAGAGCACGCACGTCGCTCGGTCCTGCCAATTTAGGATACGGGAATAGATTTCAGAGCCGACCACGAGCACGTGGTCGTAACCCGGTGTCCCGACGAATCGGGCACCGACATCCAATGCATGGACCCAGCCGGCGCAGACGGCATTGATGTCGAATGCGCCGCAATCAACACAGCCTAATTTGTGTTGAACGATGCCTGCGGTCGAGGAGAGTGGCACGTCTGGTGAGGAGGTAGCGAGGATGACGAGGTCGATGTCGGCGGGGGTGAGTCCGGCATCGTCCAAAGCGAGTTTGCAGGCTTCAACTGCGAGGTCGGAGGTGTGCGTGTCAGCGTCAGCGATTCGCCTCTTCTTCATCCCAGTCTTAGTGGTGATCCACTCATCGCTGGTCTCGACAATCTCCGCCCAATCTTCATTGCTCATCTCGTGAGGTGGAACATACGCTCCCAGCCCGATGATGCCCACAGATGTCATACTATCACCCGCTGCGCGAGTGCGGCTATCTTTCAGTCATTCCGACTTCAATCGTGCTTGAGACAGATGTTCATCGGTTCAGAGAAGAATCCGAGACTCCAGCGACCGCCCTCTCTGCCAACGCCGCTGTCCTTGACTCCGCCGAAGGGCACACGCAAGTCGCGGTGCAGCCATGTATTGACCCAAACCATTCCGGTGTCAATCGATTCGGCGACTCGACGTCCTTTGTCGAGGTCGCCGGTCCAAACGCTTCCAGCCAAGCCGTAGCGGGTATTGTTGGCAATAGCTACGGCTTCTTCCTCGGTCTCGAATCGGTGAATCGTCACGACCGGTCCGAAGATTTCCTCGGTAGCGCAGCGGGCGTCAGGTGAAAGTCCTGCAATCACCGTCGGTGCCAGCCAGTTTCCGTGCTCGAACTCTTTGGGAAGGCAGGGGTAGCCTCCAGTCAGAACTTCACCTCCCTCTTCCTTTGCGAGGGTCACATAGCCCTCCACTTTGGTGAGGTGGTCAGGAGAGATGAGTGCACCGAGTTCGGTCTCATCGTTACTTGGGTCACCGATACGCATCGATTCGACCGAGTCGACGAATCGTCCGACAAATTCGTCGTAAACATCTGATTGCACGAGGATTCGACTGCCACATAGGCAGACCTGACCTTGGTTGAGGAAGGCAGCTCGGGTAACTCCGGGTACGGTTTTTTCGAGGTCACAATCATCGAAGATTATGCTGGCGTTTTTACCGCCGAGCTCGAGGCTGAGTTTCTTGAATTGTGGCGCGGCGGCGGCTGCGACCTTGGCTCCGGTGCTCGTGCCGCCGGTGAAGGAGACAAGGTCGACGTCGGAGTGAGTTGTGAGCGGCCCTCCGGCTCCGGCTCCATCCCCGTGCACGAGGTTGACGACTCCTGCTGGCAGTCCAACCTCGTCGATGGTTTCCATCAGTAGATTCGCAGTCATAGGCGTCAATTCGGAGGGCTTGCAGACTACTGTATTACCCATGCCAATGGCCGGTGCAACCTTCCAAGACAGGAGGTAGAGAGGTAGGTTCCACGGCGTAATTAATGCCGCAACGCCGACCGGTTTTGATACGACTACATTGGTCGCGTTATCCATTTCAAATATCTCATCGGGCGAATCCGCCTTCTCGCGGATAAGCCCGGCAAAGAAGCGGAAGTTGGCAACCGACCGGTAGGCATCGACAGCGCGCGCCAGCGAGATTGGCTTGCCAGTATCGCGGCTCTCAAGAGCTGCAATCTCCTCGTATTTCGCTTCCAGAGCATCGGCGATTCGGTCCAACCAGTCAGCGCGCTCAGCAAAGTCGAGGGCCCCCCAGTCAGGAGCTGCCGCACGTGCGGCAACAACAGCCGCATCGACATCATCCGGCCCAGACAACGGTACGCGTGCAAATCGGTAACCTGTTGCAGGTTCGAGCACGTTCAACCAGTTGTTCTCGTCCGCCTCGTTCCCTGAGTGTCCAACAAATTCTCCACCGATGTAATTCAGCAGATCGAGCGGTGCCGCCCCATCGCGGTCCCGCTCGCAGGGAACGCACCCGGATTCACAGCACTTCTCAGGCTCCAAATTCAACCCTCCTGATTACCCTCATTGGAGAAAGGGTCGGAGCGAGTCATAGCTTCAGTATACTCTTTCCAGTCCATGGAGAAGCGGTCTCGATCGGGGTCCCATTCGTCCCAAGTGACTACTTCCTCGAGGGCTAAGCGGTAGCTTTCCGGAACGATTCCTGGAACGATGAACGCCTTCTGTCGGTGCAGTGGATACGGGTTGCGCAATTGAATACCCAAGACCCCCAATACTGCTCTTGCCACGTACCAAGTCGCCTGAGAGTTCCATCCGTGTGCAATCTTGATTACGATTCCAAGGCCCTTCGGCCAATCCGGATGGTCGATTGCTAATCCCAAGAGACCATCTGCGCCTTCTTTTGCAATCAATGTGCCTTCTCCGGCCTTGAGGCAGGTCGAATCGAGTCGATTGAAGCCACCAATGAGGTCCGGGTGACGGTTCATCGCTTCCCAGATCCAGTCCTTATCGCGGTTGGTTGCGAGTCCTGCGAACATCACAGCCAGTTCGTCGACAGTGTTTGAGACGGTAGGGAAGCCGCAGCCGTCCTTGGCTACACGCATCGGCTCCCAGTCGGGCTTACCCATGTAGGTGCGCAGGGTCTCAAGATACCTCGGGAACCAAGGTGAGCTTGGGAGAGTGTAGCCGGCGCGGTTCATACCCATCTTTCGCATTGCCTTCAGGATGGCTGCGTGTTCTCCTGAACAAGTGTGGAACCAGCGACGAGGGCGACGGACTTGACGTCCGAATTGGATTAGGGGGACGTCGAGGGGGCACTGCATGAGCCCCCACTCAGATTCTGAGAGTAGTGATTGTGCGGCTGCGACATGTTCGGTGTCGCCGTTGTGTGAGGAGCAGGCGATTGCTTTCTGCTTCCAATCGAGTTCATCGAGGGCGTCGGTGAATGGTTTCATCATCAGCGGTTTCATCATCGAGCGTCCATAGACGAGGACATTGCCGCCGAACGAATGGATGATTTCGTCGCCATGCGCCCAAGCGATAGCGCCGTGGATGGTGTTCTCTGAGACATCCATACGGCGGAAATCGACGAGAGGCTCCCATTCGACATCACGCCCAGTGGCGATCCCCTCGTGCTTCTCTCCGAGAGGATTCGTTGGGAATACGGCAGACCCTGGTCGACCGGGAGCGACACTAGATGGTCGCTCATTCTTGTGCGCGCTCATTCGCCCCCTCCGTTTACTGCCGGAGCGACCTTCGTCATGAATGCCTCCATGTTGCGCTGGACTCTCTCAGAATCATGATTGAAGAAATCGAACCAGCACATCAACCGGTCCTCGGGGTCGAATCGCTCACGAATCTGCGCGGCGACCTCCTCTACATTACCAATCACCGCATTGTCAGTCGCCCGCTCGACCTTGGCCGGATCGATTGTCCCTTCCAATGCACTCCAGTAGGTTGTCAGCGCGGCCCTCGCCTCTTCGCGAGCCGCCGCGCTGCGCTCATCCGCAGTCAGGCCATTCTCATCGTTGACGAAGACCATGACTGTCCGGGGCATCATGTCACGTGTCCATGGGCCGCCATTGGGGTGGTAGTGCTCAGACATGCGTTGGTGCGTTGCGTTGATGATATGAGGGGGGGTAATAGAGAGGTTGAACACCTGCACAGGGGCCCATTGATTGACCTCCTCCTGCAACCTTGCATCGTGACTTCCGAGTACTAGATTCAACAGGTCTCGTCGCCATTTCTGAGGGATGGTTTTGATCTCTTCGAAGTTGTATCTCGGCGCGATTTCGATTGATTCGGGAGCCGAGTCGAGTCCGTGTAATTGCTGGGCTGCTTGCTGAACTCGTACCCAATCTTCGTCGGAGCGGAAGTTTGCTCGGGTGAGAGTGGTTTGGCGAATCATCTCGGTGGAAATTACTTCGCCGTTTAGCAGCCGTAGGAATATTTCTGATGCCTCAGCGAAGATTTGTCCACGCAGTGCTGGCCATGATGCCTCTTCGACGATGTCGCGTGGGACGATGCCGTAGGGGCGAGCCATGAATTCGAAGCGGCCGGCTGAGAAACCAATGTGCAGTTTTCTCTGCTCTTCGGGATTCATGCCGTGGAGGGCGAGGAAAGAGCCAACGCGCTCGGCTTGAGGGATTGGACCACCGCTGGCCAGAATTGACATGACTGCGCTTCCAACCTCCATCCTCTTCGTGCGCGCGAACATTGCTGTTGCTACTTGGAAGAAATCTGTGCAAAGGCCAACTTCGCCCGGATAATGTGGGACAACTGGCTTTGAGTTGCCCTTTTGGACTTCGGTTGAAAGGTGGGCTTGGGCGACCCAGCCAATGCCGAATCCGAGATCGTCTGCCTTCTCGGCTTGGTCGAGGAAGTTTGCGAACATCTCGCTCTCGCTTGGAATGTAACCGGATGTGTCCGGGGTTTGCGAGATGGAAAAGAAGATGTCGAATTTCATCGAAATCAATCCTCAGATCGACCGCATTCTACCGCCATCGACTGCAAGCGACACCCCGCGGATGGCGCTAGACGATGGGAGACAGAGATAGGTGACGGCTGCTGCTGTTTCGAGCGGGTCGATTAGTCGCTGGATAGGAACAGAATCCATCCAAGCGGTGCGAACCTCATCAACGGACTTTCCAGTCTTGTCCGAAATCGAACCGGCCAGCGAACCGAGTCGGTCGGTATCGGTGAAACCCGGCAGGATGTTGTTGATGGTGATACATGGAGGCAATTCACGAGAGAGGGACTTGGACCACGAAGCCATTGCTCCTCTCAAAGTGTTGGACAATCCGATATTGTCTATCGGTTCGCGAACCGAGGTCGAAATGATATTCACAAAGCGCCCATAACCGAGCTCTTCCATTCTGGGCGAGAGAATCTGAGCGATTGTGTGAGCTGCATGCAGGTGACGTGCAAACGGCCCCTCGAACTCGTCGAGTTTGTTACCAAGCAAGGGACCACCGGGCGGACCTCCTGCATTATTGATGACAATCTCAACCATACCGAGGCCGAGTACAGCCTCTCGAACGGCCTCGACATCTTCCAAATCTAGAACCAGCATCGAATGACCGGAACCATGCATTTCTCCAAGAAGGGTTTCGAGATCTTCAGCCGAGCGCGCACAAGCGATTACTCGCGCTCCCGCGCGAGCAAGCATCAGTGCACTCGCCCTTCCAATCCCCTTGCTGGCCCCACAAACAAGTGCAGTCCGGCCAGCAAGTACATTCTCAGCAAAGGGAAAATCATCTCCAGTAAGTCCAGTCATCCATCTTCCTCCTCAATCTTTCAGCCGATGTAGTGCGCATAAGTCTGTTCAGCGAGTTTGCGATTGACTACTTCGAGAATATCGGGCCCAGCATTGCGGAAAGTGGGATGCTCGCTCTCTCCCTGAGGATGTCTTATCTCGTCCCAGCGCCCTGCTGAATAAGCCATCAGTGCTTCTTTCATTAGGACTCCTGCTAGAACCAGTGTTTCGTAACAGAGATCTTCGTAGGTCATTCCCCGTGTTACCGGCACCTCGCGACGTAGAAGCAGCTCGCCAGTGTCGATGCCATTGTCACAAAAATGGGTGGAAGAGCCGATTGGGATATCGTGGTAAACCGACCATGCGGGACTCGCGCTACCGCGGCAATCAGGAAGCAGTCCTGGGTGGGAATTGATGACTCCATCCGCGGGGTGGTCGAGGATTTCACCGCGGATGATTCTCGTACCGCCGAAGACGATGAGGTCAAGTTCGATTTCTCGGATATGAGGCATCACGTGCTCAGAGTTGTGAATGGGAACTTCGATATGTGGAACTTCGATTCCTTGTTCTGCCAAATCGGCCAACTGAGCCTTGATAGTTGGGGCGATATCGTTTCCCTCGATGCGCTTGAGGAACTTCTCTCGCTCCTCATCACCGATTGCCGAATCCTCGGTGATGACGATGGTTGGAACGAAGCCTTCTGAGAGGATTTGACGAAGCATCTCGCGGCCGTATGGGTGCTCTTTCAGCAGCAGATAAGCAAACTTTGGCTTCACCATGGTCCCCGCTTTGCGGAGGGGCCTTCGATACCCGTTCTTTTCGGTCAGGGTGTGACTCTTGTTCGATCTCTGGGGAAGAGGACGACTTCTCGGACATTGCCCGCACCTGTGAGAATCATCAACAAGCGGGCAACACCCAGTCCCCAACCGGCGTGCGGTGGCGCGCCGTAGCGGAATCCGTCTGTGTAGAAAGTGAAGTCTGCAGGATCCAAATCCATGTTTCGTAGATTCTGTTCGAGAACATCCACACGATGTTCTCGCTGTCCACCAGACGTCATCTCGTCGCGTCCGTAATTCAAATCGAATCCGCGCGACAGCTGGCCTCCCGTCGAACCTTTCTCAGATTCATCATGATAGATGTAGAATGGTTTCATTGCCATTGGCCAGCGCGGCAAAAAGTGGAATCCTGGGTACTCGGCGGCGATAATATCGCAGTGATGACTCTCGATATCATCTCCCCATTCAATCTCGCCACCGCCATTCTTCACAATCTCAATCGCTTCACAATAAGGGATGCGAGGGAAGGGGAGGCTAGGGATTTCGACGGTAACCGGGTCTTGGTCTTGGCTTGCGCGATAGGTGTTGATAGCTTCGAAGAGGTGTAGGTCATTGGCTGCAACCTGACTCCAGATGTGGTGAATCATGCGTTCCTGCACTCCCATCACGTCCTCGTCGTTCATCCATGCTCCCTCGATATCGAAGGAGATGAATTCGTTCAAGTGACGGTAGGTGTCATGCTTCTCGGCGCGGAATGCGGGGCCGATTTCGAAGACGCGCTCGAGTCCTCCTAGAACTGCGAGTTGTTTGTAGAGTTGAGGCGACTGGCTGAGGAAAGCGGGCGTGTCGAAGTACATCATCGGGAAGAGATTGGTTCCTCCCTCACTCGCACTGGCGATGATTTTTGGCGAGTTCATTTCGCTGAATCCTTCACCGATGAGGTGGTCGCGTCCGTATTGTAGGACCTTGCTGCGGAGTTGAAACATCGCATTGACATGGGCTCTGCGTAGGTCGAGGTGACGGTTGTCTAGGCGGATGTCGAGACCTACGTTGACCTCGTCGGTGATTCCTACTGGTAGTGGAGTTGCTGCTGCTGAGAGGATGTTTGCCTCGGAGACAGTAATTTCGTACTCTGGAGGTGGGGTTGGCTCGCCTTCCTTGGTCTTTGGTGGGCGCTTTTGGGCGACCGCTCCGGTGACTTGGATGGTCGATTCACGGGAGGCTGATTGTACGGCCGCGAATGTGTCCTCGTCCATGTTGTCCTTCTTGAGGAATGCCTGGATGTGGCCAGTCCCGTCGCGTAGCATGACGAAGGCGATTGCACCACGGCCGCGGACTGTTTCCGCGTAACCAGCAATGGAGACTTCAGCGCCGATTAGATCAGCGCCGCCGTTCACAATCTGGCCGATTGTGTGCGTGCGGAATGCGGTGGGGTGCCAGTCGGCGCTGTCCCTCATGACCACGGCGTTCGGACTTCGATTTATGAATCGAATCTAAGACCGGCTTGACGTCAGGCCAATGCTTGAGTAGTCGAACGACTCGGCGAAGTCATGGCTCATGAGTACATGTATTACCGGATGATGGGAAATACCGGCATTCAGGTATCGGTTCTTTCGTATGGTTTCTGGGCGACTTACGGCGTCAAGGAGCGACTAACAGGTGACGCCGGAGTCGAGACCGCGAAGGAATTGATGAGCATCGCGCGCGAAGCTGGAGTCAACTGCTTCGATCACGCCGAAGCATACGGCAATCCCAACGGCGAGGCGGAACGGATTTTCGGCGCCGCTCTCAAACAATTGCAACATGAAAATCCAGATCTCTGGCGCCGTTCAGAATTGGTCATCACCACGAAAATCTACTGGGGTGGGCAGGGTGTTAACGAGTCCGGACTTTCGGTGAAGCATTGCCGTGAAGGGATGGATAAGTGCTTGCAGCGATTGCAACTCGATTATGTCGACATGGTCTTCGCTCACCGCCCAGATCCATTGACTCCAACTGCTACTGTGGTTCGTGCAATGACCGACCTAATCCGTAACGGGAGCGCCACGTCTTGGGGAACAAGTGAATGGTCTGCTCAGCAGATTACCGAGGCCTTCTGGATTGCGAGAACGGAAGGCCTCGAGCCACCACAGTTCGAACAGGCGCAGTACAATATGCTTCATCGTCAGCGCTTTGAGGAGGAGTATTTCCCTCTCTATCGTCCTCCTTATTCCCTTGGGACAACAATCTGGAGTCCGCTGCGCTCTGGCTTCTTGACAGGAAAATATCTTGATGGAATCCCAGAGGATTCACGACCGACGCAGGATGGTTATGATTGGTTGCTTGAGGATATCGAGGAGCGCCGAGAACGGGGAGAATTCGAGATTGTCCGTGGCTTGATGACTTTCGCCGAGAAGAAGGGTTGCACGCCTGCGCAGTTGGCGCTGGCGTGGTGCTTGAAGAATCCGAATGTCTCGACGATTTTGGTTGGAGCAACGACTGCAGATCAATTGCGCGAGAATCTGGCCTGCATCGATGTGGCGAAGGAGCTGACTGATGAGGAGATGGAGAATCTTGAGCAGATTCTCGGGAACAAACCGGCTGGATGGATTGGTCCGGGTGGGGCTGGAAGTCGCCTGATCAAAACGTTCTGACATTGAGTCATATGACTATCAGAGTCTTCGAATGCTCTCATTCTTCTTCTGGAGAAGCAATCTTTCCTGCGATTAGGAGGAATGCTGTGTGCCCCATAGGCTGGTTGCCGGGGCGAACGCCTCCTTTCGCGGCTTTCGACCAGCGGCGTTCAATCATCTCGCCAGCAAACTCGACGATGAGGCCTTCCTCTTCGACCGCGTTCCACGACTTTTCGAGTTGCGCAGTCGTTGGACAATAACAGGCTAGGCGACCACCCGTTTTAACCGTGGCCGCAATCTCTGGAACCACTGTCCATGGCTCTGCCATATCGATGATTGCGGCGTCAATTTCCTCACAGATTCCTGCGACTTCTCCGGCCGCCTCAGACAGGCCCATTTCAAGCAGATGCCAGTCTGGAAATTCGGGTGCGAATTCGGCCATTCGTTCCATGTTATTTCGTCCAACAGCCGCATGTTCAGGACGCACCTCGACAGAAATCAAGCAGCCCTTAGAACCCATCACATTAGCGAGGTGCATCGCTAGTCCGGCAGAACCGTGGCCGCCTTCCAGTACGCGGCTTCCAACACCAATTCCCATCCAAGAAATCAAAAATCCAGAATCTTTGATTCCGATTGTCTGAGCCCTTCGTTGCATATTGCGGCGCGCCTCCGGCAGTGCCGCGTCGACGATGGTCAGAGACTTCTGACCCACAGTGATTCGATCGCCGATTGAATACCCTTCCAAAAGCTGCGCAGCATCGAAGCGGCCAAGCCCCTTGACCTTCAATTCTCCAGGCACTCGGTTGAGCAAGTATGCCCGCCCGTCGTCTTCACGGAGAGCCACCCAATTTGGGGTCTGGTCGGTAGTCATCTGAGTGAATGCGGGAGCGCTCTCGATTCAATACCTTCGATTGAAAAATTGAACTTAAAACAACAACATATTCCGACCCTTTAGGGTCGTTTCCCGCAAGAATCCCAAGCAGGGTAGAATTATACCTCGCCGAAAACTCGGAAAATCGATGACCACAGCGCAGCAATTGAACAAACTACCATCTCTCATGATGGCCTTCCTGATGCTGACCATGTCAGCCGTTGGATATTTCGCCATCGAAGAGCAGAGTGCAGAGAAGGAAGAATTAGTCGCTGAGGACATGCCTCGATTTGCAACGAGCCCTGGCCATTCGGTCTTTGGTGAATATGTCGGAGCGCATTGGTGTAGCCCTTGTATGGGAAGTGCTTCTCCATCATTGGTCAACCTGAAGAATAGTAATTCAGAGGATTTCACCTACGTGTCTTTCTTCGAAGGAGCTTCGACCGGCTGGCCATCCGATGGCCCGGTCAACAGACAGAACCACGTAATGGCTAGTTCAAGCGGATATCCGACTTTTGCTTTCGCTGACGAGACCTCCGGATCATGCTACAAGGTTGGTGCCGCGGGAACAAATTACTACGATGCGGACTTTACTACAGGTGGATGTATGCACGCTGATTCCAGCGATTTCAGTCTTGAAATGGGTATTTCCCTTGACTCCACTGGAAATACCGTAACTACCTCTCTGGATATGACATATCTCGGTGCAGGAGACATTACGGTGTTCGTTTACGGAGCGATCACTGAGAAGGTGGGCGCAGAACCTTACGATGATGGAAGCAGCCCTCACCATGTATGGCGAGAGTGGTTACTTTCAGATACAAACGATTTCACTGAGGTCACTTTGACTGCAAATCAGGCTGAGACCTTGTCTTGGGATAATCCACTCAACACTGTTCGCGCTGGCGGTGGATATACACAATGGGAGAATTTCTGGCCAGTATTTGCCCTAATGGATGGAGATTACTCGACATACAACGAGGTCTACGCTGCAATCGATTTTGACATGGGTCCATTAATCGATGTTGGAATCCCCGACTTCGATGCCCGCAATTCAAACGGCAACACAGGCTTCGTAGCCGGAGACATTCTTGACTTAGATGTAAATATCGTCAACAATGGTGCCGAGGCATACAATGACGGTGGTAGCATCGACATTTACCACTTAACTGGTGGAGAGGAAATACACCTCGGTGGAATTTCTATCAACCAACTTGGAGTAGGTGGAACTCAGTCCTATTCAGCTACATTCGATACTAGCGATTTGACTCTACTTCCGTCTGGCACTTCCTCCTTCCGCGCCCGCCTCTCTGGCTTGACTGGAGACCGGATTGTTACCAATGATTACGCAGACGACCTCGCGTTGCACGACATGCCTCCGGTTCCTAACCGCCCTGCTGTGGTTGGTGCTGCTAGTGTTGAGCGTGGCACGCCGATTCAGTTTGAATCGACTGCTCTTCCTAACGATCTAGTCGACGAGATATCGACGATGACCGCTGTGATGGAATACTCACCAAGCGGTGCTGGCACATGGGACACTTCCTGGATTTCAGCAATCGATATGGTTGGTAGCGGCGGCAATGCACGCTATGTACACACAATCTCTGCCCCAATGAATGCCCAGTCAGGAACTTACGATATCCGCATGCAGTGGACAGATGCAGGCGGCCAGTCCTCAGATTGGGAAGTCACAACTGACGCCTTCGAATTGCGCAATGCAATGCCTAAGATTCTCGGGGCGGGAGATGACGGCTACGCTGGCATTCCGACAGTTAAGGTAGAGACTTTTGAGACAGTCTCAATCGTGGGATTGGTCAGTGATGCTGAAACTACCCTCTCTGACCTCACTATCGATTCTGATGCTCACGAATTCATCTCGTTTGATCCACTCAATCTCGAAATCACCGTGAGCTTCGATGAGATAGTCTACGACAGCCGCGGCACTCCAATCTCACAAGGTATCTTCATCACACTAAGCGACGGCGAGGACTTCAGTTCTGGAACGCTCATGTTCAACGTCATCGAGAACGGCCAACCACGATGGAGTGGGGTGCCCACACAATCCTTTGATGAAGGCAGTTCAGCCAGTCTTTCACTGACTGAGTTCCTCACGGATACTGACGATAATGGCAACCCGACTTCTACTGGTCTACTAACTCTCAGCGTTGTGAGCGTCAGTGACGAATCACTGATGACTGCTTCGATAAATGGTCAAACACTCAACGTTGAATCGGTTGACGATGATAGCTTCGGAATGGCTGAAATCGTCGTCCGCGCCTCTGACGGAGTCAAGGAATCAGACACCGTGATAACCTTCCACATCAACAATATCAACGACGCTCCAGCCATCGAACTCGGTGAGTATGTATCTCTAATCGTACAGACTGGTGAGCGGCTGAATATCGATATCCTAGCAATGGTCTCGGACGTCGATGATCCATCAGAAGAAATCTGGGTCACGGTCACGACTTTCGTGCCGGGGGCAGTCCAGTACAACCCGATTTCAGGAATCGCCACAATGAGTTGGAGCGAGTCTGGTCAAGAGATGGTTACCATCACTGCAGAGGACCGCCACGGAGCCTCAAGTGCTGCAATAATGACTATCGAAGTTGTCAATGATCTTCCTCTACTGTGGGTCGATTCCAGTGGCTACGGGGACCTAGCAGTGTCTATGGACAATACCGATTACAGTTCCAATCCAAGCGTCTCAATTGCCAACGTAGGAACTCTTGAACTCTCTGAGATTCAGGTCCGTTGGAGCGTTTGTAACAGCATCACAGGAATTTGCAACGACTTTGGTGTCTCGCATAATTTAGGACCGTTCATCGTCCTTGCCAATAGCGGCGAGGGATTGAAGGTCGGCGATTACGTAACTCTCACCGTTGACGCAGTTGACTCAAATGGCTTTGACAGGTCGACCACTGACTCGTTCAAGGCATACGCAACAGAGGCAGTCGAAGAAATTCCCGAGGAGCCTGAGGATGAGCCTGAAAATGAGGACAAGGGGGGACTCTCAGTCATGACCGTAGGCGTCATGTCAATCGGGCTATTGCTTGCCGTAGCTTTGGTTCTCGGTCTAGCTATTGTTCTACAGCGCCAGCGCCGTGACGGTGTTGGTGCAGAGGTTTACGATTACCATGAGGAATACGACTATTCGGGCGAACCCCAGGTGAGCCCACTTGTGGCTCCTCCAGTACCGCCAGGAATGGCTCCTCCTCTACCACCTGAGGGACTGCCCGCCGGTTGGACAATGGAACAGTGGAATCACTACGGTGAGGAGTACCTGCGACGCCGCGAACAGTCCTGATTGGGCCGAGTTCGCGACTGGGCACCTTCAAGAAGGTGCGATGAGCAGGATAAATCCCGAGGGGATGTGCGATGAGCGATGAGCAAAAGCCGGACGACCCACTTGAGTCGTGGGAGGATGGTGCAGCCTTCGGTGTCGCCAGCAACAAGGATCCTATCTGTAAAACGCCGGTCGAGGAATGGTCGAATTCCCTCGATATAGCCTCTACTGAGGAAGTGCCAATTCCTGAGAAATTGGTTGATCAGGTAATCGGCCAAGAGGCGGCCTCAATCATTGTTCGAAAGGCCGCCGAGCAGCGCCGACACATCATCATGGTTGGCGAGCCAGGTACTGGAAAGTCGATGTTGGCTCGCTCGATGACCGAGTTCCTTCCGAAGGAGCAACTCGAAGATATTCTCGTCTATCGCAACCACGAGGATGAGAACGAGCCGAGAATCAGGACTGTTCCTGCTGGCCGCGGCTCAAGCATTATTTCCGAGCGCCGCGCCCACATCAAGCAGCAGCGAGAGCGCACCAATCGCACGCTGCTATTCATCGCCCTTGTTGTCGGAGCCGCTCTCCTACTTGCTACGATTTCTTCGGGCGAAATTCTCACCTTCATCTTTGGATCATTCTTACTTGTCTTCGGCTATTTCTTCCTCAGAACTCGCATGACATCAGGCGATGAAGGAAACATTCCGAAGCTTCTCGTCAAACACGATAGAAACGAAGAGGTTCCATTCATCGACGCCACCGGAACCCTCGCCGGAGCTCTTCTTGGAGACGTCCGCCACGACCCTTTCCAATCCGGTGCGGACCTTGCAACTCCTGCTCACGAGCGTGTTGAACCCGGAGCGGTTCACCGAGCCAACAAGGGCGTCCTTTACATCGATGAGATTCGCATGCTGCGAATGGAAGAGCAGCAGGCACTCCTCGTCGCCATGCAGGAGAAAGCACTCTCCATCTCCGGCCGCTCGGAGCGTAGCAGCGGCGCACTGACCAAGTCAGAGCCGGTTCCTACCGATTTCATCCTCGTCGCAGCCGGCAATCTTGACAGCATCCAAAATATGCATCCAGCTCTTCGCAGCCGTATCCGCGGATATGGATACGAGGTTTATGTCAACACCGACATGAGAGATACAGAGCGCAATCGCCGACGTCTAGTAAGATTCGTCGCACAAGAAGTTCGCAACGAACAATCCAAGGATTCAGGCAAGGCGATTCCGCACTTCTCACCAAAGGCGGTGGGACTGGTCCTCAAGGAAGCCCAGCGCCGCAGCGGACGCAGAGGAAAACTCTCACTGAGACTTCGTGAACTCGGCGGCCTAGTAAGAATCGCAGGTGACCTCGCAGCGGAAGATAACGCCCCACTCGTAGAACCAGTTCACGTCACTCGCGCACGCATGATTGCAAAGCCTCTCGAGCAACAAGTAGCAGACCGATATCTCGAGCGTCAATCGGAATACGCGATGCTCGTCAATCGTGGCGAGCGCATCGGACGCGTCAATGGACTCGCAGTCCTCGGCGCGGACACAGGACTCTCGGACTACTCAGGAGTCGTTCTGCCAGTCGAAGCCATGGTCACTCCAACACAGGGTAGGTCAGGCAAAGTTATCGCAACTGGAGGATTGTCTGACCTCGCGCAGGAATCGGTCACTAACATCAGCGCAGTGGTCAAGAAACTGACAGGCAAGGACATCCAAGATTACGACCTCCATGTACAATTTCCCGGAACCCACAACGTCGACGGAGACAGTGCTTCGATTACCATGGCAACGGCAATCATCAGCGCTTTCGAGGGGGTCCCAATCGATCAGAACCTCGCAATGACTGGTTCGCTTTCGGTCCGTGGCGAGGTTCTTCCAATCGGCGGTGTCTCTGCGAAGATTGAAGCCGCCGTCAAGTCAGGAATCGAGCGCGTTATTATCCCCCGAAGCAACCTGCAAGACGTGCTCATCGACGAGAAGTACGAGTCTCAGGTGGAGATTATCCCAGTCGATTCACTCGACGAAGTACTACAAAACGCACTCGTCGGAGCGGAGGAAAAGGTCAGTCTCGTCGAGCGCCTCGCAAATGTCGTCGACACTATCTCGAGTGGCCCCGACTCCCAACCTTCTGCCTGACTTTTCTTTGTTGGAATACGGGTTTGCAGACCCAGATGAATTTGCTATCATTATTCAGGAGTTCAAGACATGGATGAGAAGAAATCAACTCGATATCAGATTTGGATTCTGATGCTCGTGATTCTCGTCGATATGATTGGAATAGGCATCATTATTCCATTCATAACTTACATGGTTGACGACCTCTCTGACCCCGGCGAGAAGATCGGAATATGGGTTGCTGCTCTGATGGCGGCATACGCCCTCGCTCAATTCATCTTCTCTCCATTCTGGGGGTCGTTGTCTGACAGAATCGGCCGTCGCCCGGTCTTGATGATCGGATTGATGGGTAATACCATCGCGATGATTATTTTCGGGCTCGCAAATACTCTGATGATTGCCCTATTCGCAAGATTAATCGGCGGCTTGTTCAATGCGAATGTCTCGGTGACGCGAGCGTATATCGCCGATATCACTGAACCAAAGGATGTCGCGAAAAACCAAGGTTTACTCGGCGTTGCTTTCGGAGTTGGTTTTTCACTAGGTCCTGCCATCGGCGGGTTCCTATCGTCTCCAGCCGAATGGACTTGGACTACCGCATTCCAATCTACGATTTTCGAGACGCAGCCATATCTCCTACCCTGCCTCCTCTCATCTCTTCTCTCATTCAGTGGATTGATTATGGCGATAAAATTCCTGCCGGAGAGCCGTACCTCGGAGCAAATCGATGCTGACAATGAAGGAAAGCCACGGCTCTCCGCACTTCAGAAGATGAGACAGATTCCATCAATGCTGTCTCGGCCAGTAATTTCTCCAGTTCTTTGGTCCCTGACCTTCTTCTGGATGGCCTTCACTATCATGCATGTCACATTCATTCTCTTCACCATGATGAATCCTTCAGAAGGTGGCCTCGGATTCAGTGAATCCGACAATGGTCTAATTTTCTCAACAATTGGGGTCATTGGAATCATCACCCAAGGGAAACTGATTGGTCCACTTACCGATCGTTTTGGTTCATCGAAATTGTTGGCCGTGGGTTTCGTCATAGCAGGAACCGGTCTAGCCGCAATTCCATACTCTTCAGCAGCTTATCCATTCCTAACCCTTCTACCGGCCGTCTTTTTGGTCTCATTCGGCAATGGCTTGGTTACTCCGAGCAACATGGCGATGCTCACGCACCTCTCAGGTCGTGACGAGCGTGGTGCGGTAATGGGAGTATCAGAGAGCCTTCGCTCCTTATCGGCTCTGATTGGGGTCAGTAGTGGCGGTGTGATGTGGGATTTGACGAGTTCGCGCACCGATTTGTTCGACTATCACACAGCCTTCCGAATCTGTGGTATTCTGGCTTTGATTAGCGCAATTCTCTTCAGATTCAGCTCAGGATGGAAGGCCGAGGAAGCCATCATCAATCAAAATCGAGATAATCCGTCTGCTACGTGACCGACCCGAGTGGTCGTATGCTGGATGAGGCGGAGGCGAGCCAAAGCGTGTCAATACGGTGCGCAGCAGTCGTTCACGGCGGTGCTGGTCCGGGACCAGATCGCCTTACTAATCTCGAACCAAGTATCGCGCGAGTAAGAGAAGTTCTCGCGGCTGGTGGCGATGCGATTTCAGCCGCAGTTGAAGGCTGCGTAATCCTTGAGGATGATCCAGTCTTCAACGCTGGAACAGGGGGTGTCATGCGAACAGATGGCTCGGTTCTAACCGATGCCTCACTGCATGTTAGCGACGGACGCCTCGGTTTCGTCGTCGCAATGAAGAATACGCCTAATCCAATTCGCATCTGTGCAGACTTGCTCGACGAGGAAATCAACGGGTTATCTGGAGTGGGCGCACGTGCGTGGGCAGACGAGCGAGGTCACACGAATGCCCCGGTAGTCGGGCGTTCTCCTAAGGGGCAGATCGGCGACACAGTAGGTGTAATCGTTCGAGATTCAACCGGTCTCATAGCCGCTGCAACCAGCACCGGTGGATGCAGTTACCGACCTCCAGGTCGTGTCGGCGATGTTCCTCTACCTGGTTGTGGATTTTGGGCTGAGGGTGACCTCGCTGTTGCCGCCACCGGCATCGGCGAAGCGATTACTCAAGCATTACTTTCCTATCGGGTTCACGAGCGTATCCGAGCCGGAAATGATCTCTCAACCGGCGCGCTCGCTGCTACGATGAAATGGGGCATCAATACCCTCATCGCGCCAGACAAACAAGTCGGAATCATCGCATTAGGCCCGGAGGGCAAAGGCGCAGGCGAAGCCAATACGGATATGCCGTGGGCAACTTGGTGCGAGGAATCATGAGCACTCAAAACCAGTAGTCCGGGGATGTGCTTAAACAGGGACCGCAGGTGGGGCGGCCGTTGGAGGTATCGTATGTCGAACATAGAGAGCCGCATCCAACAGATCGCACAGGTTCTCGGCCAGCTTGAGGATACTCAAGTCCCTCGCAACATCCGCAACTCGTCTCGTGACGCCGTGCAAAAGTGGCTTCTCAACAAGGACAAGGAGATGGATGTCCGTCTCGGAATGACTGCAAGCATTTTGGATGATATATTCAACGACGCAAATCTGCCGACTCATTACGGCCCGTTGTGCTTACAGATTCAAACCGCGCTTGAAGCGCTTCTCAACGAAATCAGAGGCTCCTGAGCCTTCAAGTGCATTAGTCTCTAGCATCTGCTGGGGATTACTTGCCTGATTGGATTAATCTGTCATTTGCCAATGTAGCGACCACCTCTCCCGTGGCACACAAGGCCTCGATGGAGTGGTCAAATGCTCTGGCTAGAGGGGGCGCAGCGGAATTCGATGGCGAGGCCGAGAAGAATGGCATGATGCCTCTGAGGAGGGCTGCAGCCAGACTGCTTTCTTGCGACCTTGAGGATATCTGTGTAGGCTCCAGCGCGACCGAGTTACTCTGCTCGATTGCTTGGGCTGTCTCCCCTGAGAGCGGTAGCAATATTGTATCCACAAGGGCTTCATTCCCTTCGACGGTCTATCCTTGGTCAAGGGTCGCAGATGCTAACGGGGCTGAGGTTAGGCTGGCAGATCACAACTCCGACCTCTACACCGACCCAGAAGACATCATCTCCCTAATCGACGAGAGAACCTCAGTAGTCACGCTCTCTCATGTAGAGTATTCCAGCGGCCAGAGATATGACCTGAGCCGATTTGCCAAAGCTGCACACTCGGTGGGTGCGTTACTGGTGGTAGACGCCACGCAGTCGTTGGGAATGGTGCCAATAGAGGCAGCCAAAACTGGGGCTGATGCGATTGTCTCATCTGGCTACAAGTGGCTGCGCGGGACCTATGGGGCAGCAGTTGGTTACATCTCTCCATCTGTAAGGCCGCATCTCTATCCTGGTCTCTTGGGTTTCAGGAGCCACAACGACATCTGGGACTTGCAGGCCGATAGGTTGACTCTGCCCGAAGACGCCAGCCGCTTCGAGTACACTACCATACACTTTGGAGCCGTGCTGGGGCTGGCTGCAGCTGTGGATGAGATCTGCGAAATTGGGTCGGAGGAGGTATGGGCGCATGATATCGGCTTAGCGGACAAGGTTATCGAGGGCGCGAATAGGCTTGGACTCAGCATCGTCTCCCCTATGTCGGAAGACGAGAGAAGCGCCATAGTTAGCTTGAGAATGCCAGAGGGAGTAAGCAGTGAGAGCATCGCTCGCAGACTCCAGGACGAGCACTCGATTCTAGTCACCAGCAGAGCCGGGTTACTACGTGTATCTCCTCACATCGATAACTCCGTGGAGGAAGTCGGGATGCTTTTCGATGCCCTAGAGATTTTACTATCATAGGTGGGGATGCATGATTGCAGCTGCGATCACGAACATAATACAAGCTATTGAGAGGTCGATGTATTTCCAAGCCTTGGGCTTATTCAGAACGTCTGAGAGACTCCTAGCTCCGTAGCCTAGCGAGAAGAAGAACACGAATGAGGCGGTGGCAGCACCGATTCCAAAGGCAACTCTCTCATCTCCGAGATATCTGCTTGAGGTGCCTCCAATCAGCAGTAAGGTGTCTACATACACATGAGGATTGAGGAAGGTGAAAGCCGCGGCTGCAGCTATCGTTGGAGCAAGATCGCTTTCTCCCTCTCCCTCTGTAGACATCCCGACGGGGCTCATTGCAGATTTTATTCTCAATAATCCATAACTAATCAAGAATATCGAAGCCCCGATTGCTATCATAAATTCCGCTCCTTCAATTCCTGCTAGTATGCTCCCCACACCGAGGACTCCTGCTGTAATTAGTAAGGCGTCGAATACTGAACATGCCAAGCATACAGCAAATACATGAGATCGCATTAGGCCCTGTCTCATTACGAAGACATTTTGTGGTCCTAGAGCCAATATTAGCCCAATGCTCAGAGCGAAACCCTCCAAAGCCGAGTCTAACATGAAAAGTCCTCACGGGCTATGTTGAAAATTGTTGAGGCGCCCACATGTTTCGATACTGACAAACAGATGACGGTGAAATCAAGCAATTGAATCGGGACTTGCCGATTCGATTCTGTTTCAATCAAACCTTACGGCGCTCGGATGACTTCAAGCGAAGACCTGTGTAACCGCACTTGCGGCATACGCGGACCTTGGTACCGCGGTGCGTGGCACTGCACTTCATGCAGATCCACTTCTTCAGGAGGCGAGCTTCGGCCTCGGGAAAGCGCTGAGCCATACAGGCGCGCCGACCTGACTCCCCTTCATAATCCATTCCCAACACAAACCGATCGCTGAACGTCAGTCATAGGCCGACCAATGGGTTCATACACCCTCCACAAAGCCATTTACTACGGTGCCTGCGACCGTTGTACTCGGAGCCCAGTGGGGCGATGAAGGGAAAGGCAAGGCCATAGACCAACTAGCTCCTCAATCGACGTGGGCTGTTCGCTTCCAAGGAGGCAATAATGCGGGCCACACGATTGTTGTCGGTGACACCACACTCAAGCTTCACCAAATCCCTTCGGGGGTGACTGCGAAACACTGCAACTTGGTGCTCGGAGATGGTATGGTCGTCGACCCGTGGGTGTTGGATGAGGAGCTCGGCCGGTGGGAGGAACTCACGGGCGAGCGGCCCGATGGTGAGCGGCTATTCATCAGCGAGCGAGCCAGCGTGATTCTTCCTTTCCATCGATTGTACGATAGTGCTGACAAGGTAGTGGGAACTACTGGTCGCGGAATCGGTCCGGCTTATCGTGACCGGATTGAGCGAGTCGGTATTCGCTTTGCTGACATTCCAGGTGTACTTGCCGACTCAAAGCGAATTAAGCAGACAATTTCGAGGATGAATTTACAACTCAAGACTGTCAAGGTTGAGACTGAAGTTAGTGCTGATGAACTGACTGCTGACTTACAATGGATTCTCGATAGGTTCGGTCAAGCGATTAGACCGACTGGTCTGATGGTTGACATGGCTCTACGCAACGGTGAGAATGTGCTTCTCGAAGGCGCACAGGGTGCTATGCTGGATATCGACCAGGGAACCTATCCTTTCGTGACTTCAAGCGTGGTCGGTCGGGCGAATGCCAGCCACGGGGCTGGTATTCATCCCGGACACGTCACCGAATGCTTTGGCATCACCAAGGCATACTGTACTCGAGTAGGCAACGGCCCATTCCCAACTGAACTCTCTCTCGAAGAGGGCCCAGGTCACCACATGGCGCAGATCGGACACGAATTCGGTACGACAACAGGAAGGCCTCGACGTACCGGTTGGCTCGACATTGTCGCCCTCAAGGACGCCGACCGAACTAGCGGTTACTCTGGACTCGTCGTAACCAAACTCGACGTGCTCGGCGGCCTTGATGAAATCAAGATATGCATCGGTTACCAACTCGACGGCAAGCCCATTTCCTACGTTCCAACGCTTGCCGAAGACCTCGGTCGCTGCGTCGCTGTCTACGAAACTCATCCAGGGTTCCCAGCCATGTCAGACGAGGATTGGATCGACATGGCTGAGCGTAGCCGCACCGAAGGTAGCGGCTTCGCAGCGATGCCCGATGCGGTCAGAAACATTGTCGATCGCATCGAGCAACTGAGCGGAATTTCAGTTGTTTGCGTCGGAGTCGGACCAGACCGCAAGGCTTCGATAGCACGTAAGGATGGGCCGTTCGACATCGCATGGGGCGAGGCAACCTTCTAATCGGTACGCAGGCGGGGTAAATCATGGGATTCAAGTCCAAGGCACGCAAGAAGCGATCAGCCGCGGATGCAGCAGCCGGACGAACCGGTAAGCGCGAGAAAGAGGAATTCGTCGGTGAAGTCCGCTGTGATGTTGC
>JAQXEV010000007.1 GCA_029250665.1 Candidatus Thalassarchaeaceae archaeon
GAGGTTGTTAGGAATATCGGAAATTCGGACGCCTTGATGGGCTGCGCCGGTAAGGTCGTTTGGTTGATGATCAATGTAAAGGAATGAGAACTCTTTTTCGGACGTAGTCAGAAGTGAAAATTGTTGAATTTCCGTCTCGAGATCATCGATAAGAGTGAAATGGCTCAGACCACTGAAACGTAAACTCGCTGCTACAACCACCATGGGCACCACCGGACCCTGACGCCCTTGAACTGTCTCCAACTGCCTGTCTTTTGCGAGAATCAAATGGTCGCCCGGCATCGTAGGATGAGGGCTTGAACCGATCTGCAGACCAATTTCTGAGATTGATCTTGCCTGCCGATCGGCTCTCCAATGATCATTCATCAATAGGTGAAGAGTCTGTCCTGTGAGGCCACCGGAACCGCCGACCCCACCGCCGATGACGTCGACTGTGGCAGATGGAATGTCGTTCAGAATAGTGCCGATATCGAGGAATAGGTCGACTATGTTGATCAGGACAACATCGAAGATCCTCGACAAGAAATCGAGATTTTCAGCCGAATCGAGGCTTGTGTCAGCCTCTTCAGTCCCTCCTAATTCGAATGAGCCAAAGAGCACGACGGCGGTCGGTATGTCTTGAGCAGTAATTTCGATCCGACGATGGTCGGTGGCTGCGCCACCACGTTTCATCCAAGAATGATAATCCACCTTCTCGAGCGATTGGACCGACCTTACCAGAACGAGGGTCTTTGGCGGGTATGCTGGATTGACTGGGAGAGAAGGATCGTCGACGTTCTGCGAGGTGTCGCGAGTGAAATTCTTGACACCGATGATTAGGCCGAGTTGATTCGGTTGGCCACCGGGTAGTTGAGGCTCGGACTTTGATCCGAGCATGGTGAAAGTGCGGTCGATCTCCTCCGTGGTGAGGCTGCCTGCAGGCATTCCGCGTAGCCAGCCGATGGAGTCGGTTGAGTTGCCATAAGTTCCATCGGCGTTCTCGGGTGGAACCTCTGAGCGGTTCTCGTGGAAGTGAATGTGGAGATCTGCCCGCTCATCAGCCCAATACTCGACGGTTGTCAGGCCATTTTCGCCGGCACTGCCCGTGCCGTCAGCCATCGTGCTGTCAGTGCGGATTGTGAGAGCAAGCTGTTCAGGGAGGATGGTGGAAAGACGATTAGGATGAATTGCGGCTTCGATGTAGGCCACCTCCCAGACGTCCCGTTCATCTTCGACATCTGGAGGCGAATAGTGGACGTAACCGAAGCCTGCTGTGACGCTACAGGAGATTTGACTGGATGGAAGAGTTGTGAGTTCAATCGGTGAGTAGCGATCTGGACAGTCGGTCTGGCCGGAATTGTCTATTGAGATCTGGTATGGAGCGGCGATTGAAGCGATGGAAATTCCTGATTCATCGCCACCGTTGAACGCTCCGAAGGTCAGCGCATTGAAAATCGATATGAAGAAATCAGAACCCGCTTCGGAGATATCGAAGTAGAATCGTTCGAGACCGATCCCGAGGGTGAAATCGTAAGGTGTGTGAGTGAATTTTGAATCGATAACCCAAACGTATGATTCACCCTCGGTAAGGATTCCATCGGAATACGCGAATGCTTTGAGGAGACTCACTTCCAGAGTTTCGAGGTTTTCCCAATCGGAATCGGTCATGCTTGAGGGTAGGACGCTGACCTTGTAATCGAGTTGAGGCGCGAGTGAAAGTGTGGTTCCATCGAGTTCGGGGTCGCTGATGTCGATACTGAGGCCAACCTGAATGTCGTCATCACCATCATCGTCGATGTCAACCTGATGAAGCAAGAACTCGGTATCAGAATCGAAAAGAGATAGGAGAGAAGTGATGAAGGTTATCGTCTCGGATTTCTCGACGACGTTACCCTCATCGTCTACATATCGTGTCCAGATGACGTAATCTGTGAGATTGAAAAGAGTCGACCAAATGGTTCTGACCTCGCCAGGTGGACGGCTGTTTTCGTCAGTGAGAATTATGTAAGGCTCGGGATGAATGACTTGTGGCGCAGCGGTTTCGAGCATTGATACATCGGCGAGGGCCTCGTCGATGTCGTGGAGTGGGTCGGCGACTGAAGTTTCCTGTACACCGACCCGAACTTGATCGAGTTTGGGGCCGGCAAGTTTGCTCACAGTATCACTGCTGACCACCTGCTCGCGTTGGTTGAGGACTTCGCTGAGTTCATTGAGAATTGCAAAGTCCTCGGATTCGATTCTCGCCTCTCCACTGACAGCAGCGAAAGGGGCGAGAGTTGGAAGAAGAAATAGTGCTACAATCAGAATTGGCAGTGAAATTCCGGTTCGGGGCGCTTTGCTAATCAAGCGCACTGAACCGTGGTTCATGAGCGCACCTCTATGAGGTGCGATTTAGGGTCTTGGG
>JAQXEV010000008.1 GCA_029250665.1 Candidatus Thalassarchaeaceae archaeon
CCAACCTATGTTCTCCGCCTACGGGTATGAGTGGCATAGTGTTGAACAGGCTCTTCAGGCACTGAAGTTCCCCGAAGGATCCATCGGCAGAAAGCATATCCTGAATTGCACCCCAGATGAAATGGAGGGAAGCGCTTCTTACGGCATGCGCGTGTGGATTTTGGGACAACGGAAGCCTCCGAATTTCTCAGATTGGGTGTTGAGGAAGGGCTGGAATCTCGAGAAAGTTAAGGTCATTTACATTCTAAACCTGGCGAAGTACGCTTCAAATGAGTCATTCCAAAAAGACCTGGTGAATGTCACGAATGGCCACCGCATTATTGGCAGATTGAGCACGAACTCTCATCGCCATGGTAAAAACTGGAAATTCTGGAATGAGAATACGCAGACGGCTATCAGGAGCCTAATCATCAAAGGGGAGGACTTGCGTGTTGTCATTGCGAGCATCGGGGAAATGTCCGGAGCGGAAGTCGAGAAATTACTGATGGGTGTAAGCAATGAAGACTAGTGATAGCCATCCCATGTGGATAGCCGAGATAGACCTCGGGGGTAGGAAGTTGGGCCTGAGTATATGCCCTGGTAAATTCCAACCAAACGCCATGTCGGGCGCTTGGAACAGGTCCCTCGATAAGGATCTCGATAAGATAAAAAAACAAGGATATGATGTGGTAGTTTCATTGATCGAGGACCATGAATTCAAAGAACTTCGAGTCACAAAATTACAAGAAGTTACAGAACGCTCCAAGATGCATTGGATTTGGGCACCGATTACGGATGGTGGAGTGCCCGAAGGGCGAGCATATGAAGGCCTAAACTCGGTAATCGATTTGCTGGAGAACAACCGGTCAGTCTTCGTTCACTGCAAAGGGGGGCTTGGCCGAGCGGGTACAGTGACAGCATGGGCAATCACCCATTTCGAAAGAACATCTGAATCTGCGATTAGCGAAGTCAGATCGGCCCGTAAGGGCGCTATCGAAAATTGGCAACAAGAAGAATGGGTCAAGAGAAATTCCGGATTGAGGATGCAAACTTCTCGTAGCTAAATGCAACCTCAGTGAGATATTCAGCCCGCCGAAAACCCATATATGGCTGGACGGCCGGATGAACCATGACTGCGCTCTTTACCTCTGAATCGGTGAGCGCAGGGCATCCTGACAAGGTCTGTGATGCAATCTCTGATGCGATTGTCGACGCGTGTCTAAACATTGATTCTAGCGCACGCGTCGCAGTCGAAACTCTGGTCAAAGGAATGAGCCACAAAGCGGTGATTATCCTCGCTGGAGAAGTCAGCCTCGATGGCGATGCTCCCGACTACGAAGCCATCGCTCGTGCTACAGCCGCTCGCATCGGCTACACCAATCACGCAATTGGTATGGATGCGACTTCGAGTGATTTGTGCGAAGTCCAAGTCAATGTGACGACGCAGGCTGCGAATATCGCCCAAGGCGTCGATGGGAACTCACTGGATGATGTTGGTGCCGGCGATCAGGGAATGATGTTCGGATACGCCTGCACTGAGACCGAGACAGGTGGGCAATTACACGGTCGCTACTTTCCTCTTCCAGCCGCTCTCGCTCAGCGTATCTGCCGCCGCCTCGACATGATAGTTGCAAGCGGCGAAATAGACTGGATTCGACCGGATGGAAAGAGTCAGGTAACAGTCGAATACGACGACGATGGAAACCCGTTGAGGGTACACACCGTAGTCGTCGCAGTGCAGCATGATAATGCTCTGAAAGATCGCTTCGGAGGCGATGTTGAAGCCGAGCAGGCACACATTCGCGAGGTCATCAAGAGTGAGGTTGTGGAGCACGCGATTCCAGCCCACTGGATAGAGGGTGGCTACATTCTGCACGTCAATGGAACCGGCCGCTTCGCCGATCCTGGCGGACCTTACGCAGATGCAGGCATCACAGGTCGAAAAATCGTCGTCGATACCTATGGTGGGATGGCTCGACACGGCGGCGGGGCTTTCTCCGGCAAGGATCCTACCAAGGTCGATCGCTCCGCCACTTACTACGCACGCTGGGCGGCCAAGCATGTTGTCGCATCGGGACTTGCCTCCCGCTGCGAGATTCAAGTCGCCTACGTCATCGGCGTGGCTGCTCCAGTCAGCTTGCGCGTCGAGACTTTCGGGACCGGCACAATCAGTGATGACGAATTGACCACACGCGTGGCCAACGTCTTCGACTTCCGACCAGCCGCCATCGTGCAGCAACTCAAACTCAACCGCCCACTATACTCAGCAACCGCCGCGGGCGGGCACTTCGGTCGCCCACCAACCGAGGCAGGGCACTTTGAATGGGAGCGCATCGATCAGTCTAGGCTCGATGCTCTCAACTCTTGACCGATGCACACATCAAGGGGCGGCAAGCCGCCCGACCATGGCGCGCGAACTCATTCGCATCGAGGATGTGCACCGCGCCTTCGGTCCAGTCAAGGTTCTAGACAGCGTTAATCTACGCATTGACGAAGGCGATCGCATCGGTGTAGTTGGCCATAATGGCGCGGGTAAAACCACTCTGCTGCGAACTATTTCTGATCAGGATCAAGACATCGGAGACATCGTATTCGCCCCTGGCTTACGCCTCGCTTTCCTAACACAAATTCGAGACATTGACGAGGGTGCAACTCTCGAACAAGAAATCAATCGGCGAGGCCGCCAATTTCAGGAACTTGAGGATGAGATAACTTCTCTCGAAGCTAGGATGGCCGAGCCTTCATTCTACGAGGGGGATTGGCAACCCGACATCGATCGTTACCAAGAATTGCAGTCGTTGATGGCTCGCAGTGGAGGCACAAATGTCGCAAGTCATGCACAGGAGATTCTGCGCGCTCTCGACCTCGCTCATCACCCACTTGACATGCCTCTTGCCTCACTCTCTGGAGGTGAGCGAGCGAAAGTTGCCCTCGCGCGCCAACTCGTCGGCCTCTCTGAGATCGACGTATTCTTCCTTGACGAGCCGACTAACCACCTCGATCTCGCCACCCTCGATTGGCTCGAGACCTTCCTTACCACATTCGATGGCGCTCTCCTCCTAGTCAGTCACGACAGATATTTCCTCGACCGCGTTTGCAATGGCATTGTTGAGATTCAAGACACCCGAGCGAAGGGTTACCCTGGAAACTACAGTTCGTACCTGCAGCAAAAGGAACTATTCCTCCAAACACTCGCTGACCGCATCAAAAAAACCCAAGCCGAAGTGAAACGCTTGACTGGGGCATTACAGTCGATGAAGCGCGCGAATAAATATGACAAATCAATCTCTCAGAAAAGATTCTTGCTCGCGCGTGCGCAGGGAGAATTACGTTGGTTGAAGTCCCTCAAACCGCGCGAACGCCGAGGACTGAATTTCAGATTGGAATCGACAGAGAAGAGCAGTCTTGAAGTCCTCGACTTCCACAAAGCATCCCTTACTTTCGATGGACTCAATCGCCCGATCATCAAGGGTCTTGAATTATCGGTTTCGAGAGCTCAAAAGATAGGTATCGTGGGACCGAATGGCGCAGGAAAAACCACTCTACTGCGCCTCATCCAAGGCGAAATTAAACTCGACGAAGGGACCATCGATGTCAAGCCGGGTGTTCAGATTGGATATTTCCATCAAGATCACCGTTCCCTCAACTTTGACATGACTCCTGTAGATCAGGTCCGCTTACTCAAACCGCGCATGGATTATGGAGACATCCGCTCCCTCCTTGGCCGCTTCCAATTCACCAGTGAAATGGTCGAAACTAAACTCTCGAAACTAAGTGGCGGCGAGAGGGCGCGAGTTGCTATGCTCCAACTCCTGCTTGAGGACAATAATCTGCTTCTACTCGACGAGCCGACGAACCATCTCGACACCGATGCCAAGGAGGCTCTAGAAGAGGCTCTCGAGGATTATGAGGGCAGCATAATCACCGTCAGTCACGACAGATGGTTCCTCGACAGAATCTGTGACACCATCTGGGAATTACCTGGCGATGGCAGTCTATGGATTTGGCCGGGTAATTATTCGGATTACATTCGCCGAAAGCGCGGAGAATGATGGTAGCCGAAATCCAGCAATTTTCTCCAATTTTTCGCCTGATTCGGACCTGTCCGGTCCATCCTCTATGGTAGAACAAACCTCTCGACCGACATGGTCGGAAGCCGAACCTCCACTTTGAGCGCCTTGAATACCAAAATGAACAGCAGAATCGAAGTCGAGCGAGCCCAACTCGCATCAGCCCTCGTTTTACTCATGCTGGCTTCGCTCGCAGCACCCTCGTTGCTAGCAATTTCAACCGAATCAGATGAGTTGGTAGAACAGCCGACGAGATTCCCTACGGCCAATGGAACGGTCGATGAGGGAGACGCTCAAACCCTTCTGAGCAATCTCAATGCTAACAATCCAATCGACGTCATGGGAGTGATGGATGATTCAAACCGCATCCACCTTGTTTGGATCGAAAATACCAGTACTCCGTTACTGCGCTACGCTCTAATTCAGATTTCATCGGGCGTAGACACCGTCTTGATTTCGACCACTCAGGTCGGTGACGCCAATGCTACTTCGCTTTCGAGCCCAGCGATGGTAATTGACTCACAAGGCCGGGTTCATCTCGTCTGGGCGATTACCGACACCGACATCCTCTACACACTTCTCGACCCTTCCGAGGATGATCTCGACGGCTCAGCTGGAGATATCCAGAACATGACCATCGCTTCGCATACAGTCGCCGATGGAACTGGAACTCGCTCCTCGCCCGACATCGCTGTCGATTCGTACGACGCTGTTCACATTGTCTGGGTCGACACTTATGATCCGCAAGGCATCTACTTTGGCAGCCCCCTAATCTACTACTGCATGCTCTCTGAGGACTCGAACAATGGCTTCCAGGTCCTCATCAACGCAACCCTCGTGACCCCGGCTCTGGGGCACCGAGGAAACCCAGCGGTTAGTATCGGCGCGAACAATACCGTCGTTATCGTCTGGGAAGATACCCGTGGTTCGATTGTTGAGTACGTCGGGCTGCTTGATTCGTCTGGTTCGATGACGACAGAATGGATCGATATGTGTGCTGTCTTCTATGGTGGTACGCTGACAACTGGCGAGAACTTCGCCGGTATCAAGCCAATGCTCGAGGCGGCAAATATCACCGTGCTCGAAACTCTATACACACTGAGTGGCAATATGGCCAATGCAAACTCTCACCAAAATTGCGCGAACGCGATTACTACAGGTAACGATGGCTCCAACGGTCCGCGTGCGACCTCACTTGGTCAGAATACCAGCGATACCTCTGGTGGAATTAGGCCTCTAACCGAGGTTGTCTACAATGGTTCAGCCCTAAGCATCCCCTCGGATTGGGGCTACTATTCTGAGATGTGGGGCCCGGGCTCGACATGGGCCTGTGAGTCGTGGAGGGATGCCTCGGGCAGCGCTCCAGGTAACCCTCCAACCACGGTTGATCACGCATGGAATCCGAATGCGACCAAGCTAGTCATTCCAGTCTCAGACGAAGGCCCGTTCGGTGGTTCCCCTGCTCTCAACGCTGATGATTACCAGAGCATCAACGAGTCACACGCTGCCTGTCTACAGGCTGGTGTGATTCCTGTGCCGGTTGCTGGAACACTTGTCTATGGCCCGAGCACAATCCACTACAATGACACTCATGTGCGCCACCACATGATGAGTCTCGCACATTGTCCTGACATGAGTCAAGTGGGTGTCCACGCTCGGTCCTGCAATGGTACGACTGTGGAGAACACTAATGCAGGCGGAGAGATGTTCTACTATCCAACCGAGGAATTAACCCAATTCCACGGAGATTTCGAGAATACTTACATCACCACAAGTTGGACTCATTCGGGCGCAGCCAATTGGTTCGTTCAGGACTATAATCGAGTATTGGATGGCAATTATTCTGCTCAGGCAGGCGCAATTGGCCACAGCCAACACTCAACCCTTGAGTACGCTGGCGCGATGAATGCAGGAACGCTTTCGTTCAATTATTCCATCTCGAGCGAAGTGAATTATGACTACCTACTCTTCTGCGTTGACAACCCAAGTTGTTCGACCAGTTCCTTCACCTCAGCCTGGTCTGGAGAGGGCAATGGCACATACACCGCAGCAGTCGCGCCTGGGTACCACACTTACACTTGGAAGTACGTCAAGGACGGCTCCGTTGAAAGCGGGAATGATACGGCTTGGATTGACGATGTGCAATTGCCAATCGCTTCCTACACTGATGAAATGAATCAGATGGTTAGTGCGATCATCAATATCACCACAGGAAGTGGTGCAACCAACACCTTCCTCACTGTCCTCAACCCATACTCGATGCTTTCCAACCCACGCTCGACATGGTCTGTGGGAGATTCCGGACACACAATCGATGAGATTACGGGCCAATATCAGGAAGATATCGGTCCGGACACCGATTGGTATTGGCGCGAAGACGGTGGTGGCTGGGATACTCTTGGCCATCTTGTTTTGGTGAATGATACGCAGATTTCGAAGGGGCACGGATGGGCAGTGAATCCAGAAGTCAATGTCGATGAAGATGGTAATATCCACATCGTCTGGATCGATGGACGCAGCACTTTCCCGTCGAAGGAAGGACCGAGCCAATTGCACTACATGCAACTCGATCCCGACCGTCAAGGAACCCTCGACGGCGAGCCGAATGGTCTCGTGCTCGAGGAAGTAATGACGGTGAAGGATACCGCGGTCCTGCAATCGAATCTAATCTGGGGAGCGAACCCACGAGTTGACTTCGACCGCGATGGCTCGATTCACATCACATGGTTCGAGACACAACAGGCGAAGGCTGGAGATGCTGGAGTCGTCGAGTTGCGTTGGACTCGAATCCAATCACCGGTTATGAACGGATTCGAAGAGCTGCCGTTGAACCGATATCTCACACAGGCATACAGTGTGGTCAACACACGTACCATCACAAGCAGCACACAGAATCTGATGGGAGTCTTCGGCAGCGAATTCGATGCGAGTGCTCAGCCTATCGTCAAATTCGCATGGCCGGAGCGCACTATCGCTTGGACTGCTAATGATTGTAATGAGGCTGATAGCCAAGCGAATAAGTGGGATGTCTGCAAGTGGGACGAGGACATGTATGACATGGCCCTCAACCTTCATCCTACCGAGTCTGGGCATGTTACCATGCAGCCTGGACAATCAGTTGAGGTGGCAATGAATCTTCGAGGAATCCAAATCCCAGGCTCTGCTGATCCAGTGACGATTGAGGTCGCAGGTGCCCTAGATGATTGGGATATCACAGTGGGCTTCGGTGAGAATTACCAACCTACGACTACAATCACAGAAGGTGGTAATGAAGAGGTATTCCTGCTTCTTCGAGCGCCCGATATTCGACTAGTCAATGACGACCAGTCATTCGATGTTCTCGTGACGGTTCAATCGACCACGGATGACTTCGCAAACGCCCAGCGTTCTGTGCGAGTCGATTTGGTGAATGAGAATGACTGGAACGACGACGATCAGGACGGCGTCGCCGATGAGGATGATCAATGTCAATTCGGTGAAACCGATTGGTACTCGGGCACGATGACCGATTACGATGGTGACGGCTGCCAAGATGCCACGGAGGATCTCGATGACGACAATGACGGTGTCGAGGATTTGCTGGATGAGTGCCCGACGGGTGCGATGAACGACGATCGTGTCGATGCTGATGGCGATGGTTGTGATGACCTGCTTGAGGACCTCGATAACGACGGAGATTTGGTGCCAAACCATCTCGATCAGTGTCCGAATGGAGCTCAGTACTGGACTACCTTCTCCACCGATCACGATGGTGACGGATGCCGTGACGCGGATGAGGATGATAACGACGATAACGATCCATACCTCGACATCGATGATAATTGCCCAACCGGAACCATTGGTTGGACAGGAGAGGCTTACGATCACGATTCAGACGGCTGTCAGGACTACGAGGAAGACCTCGATGACGATAATGACGGAGTCCTCGACCACGATGACTCATGCCCCTACGGAATGCTCGATTGGACTTCGAATGAGGTCAATGATCACGATGGAGATGGATGCAATGACATCTACGAGGATGCTGATGTTGACGACGACGGCGTCCTTGACGACAAGGACCTGTGCATTACCGGTAAGTTCGGTTGGGACTCAAGCCCGTTGACTGATTGGGATGGTGACGGTTGTCACGATTCAGAAGAGGACTTAGACGATGATGGAGATGGATTCCTCGATGTTGAAGATTCATGCGTCCGCAGTATGTCTCCGCATATCGTTGACGCCGACTTCGATGGTTGTGATGACAGAAATGAGGACACTGACCTTGACAATGACGGCATCGAATCCTCAGAGGATAATTGCGAGACCAACCCGAATCCGGGTTGGATTTCGGCCCTCAATTCAGATCGTGACCGCGATGGATGCGCCGACGCAACTGAGGACCAGGATGATGATGGCGATGGCATACTCGATATCGACGATGCTTGCCCAGTTAGCAATCGTGTGACAATAGACCACGATAGCGATGGATGTATGGACGAATTCGACTTGGATGACGATAACGATGGCGTTCCTGACACCCGCGACCAGTGTGCTCACGGAGCTATCGGTTGGACCTCTGCCAAGCAGACAGATATCGACAGTGATGGCTGCTGGGATTCAGTTGAGGACATGTCTCTACCGCGCGGAATAGTTGCTACAATCACTGACTCCCCAGTCTTGATGGCTGCTCTCGCTGGGCTTGCTCTAGTTGGAGTTGCGGGAGCAGCGATGCAGTCTCGCACCCGTGGTCGACGCCGTGACGAAGGTCGCGACGGAACCCGAGAAGTCATCGATTCGATGCGCGATGAGGAGGCGGTTTGGTCGGTTAAGACCGAGCCAATCGAGACTCCGAAGTCAGCCGAACTCACGACGGGCGATCAATTCCAGAAGTTGGTCGAGACTGGCTATTCAACTGAGGTCGCCCGAGCAATCGTCGCCTCTGAAGAAGCACTGAGGAATCGCGTCGAGGAGTGAATCGCGATGAAGAGGGATGCGGGGGCGATTCGCCATCCGCGCCCTCTAGCAGCGCTTGAGCACCTTGAAAACAACCAGGGAGGTTGAGGGGTGCGAGGCAACCACATGAGAGCGGTCCGAGTCGAGTGCGCATACGCATCCCTCGAACACGATGCTCGAGCCCTCGCAGCCTTGCAGTGCATTTCCTGGGACTTCCGTTCGATGCTCGGAATGGTTGATGGAAACCTGCGCATTATGGTAGAGTGCATCACCATCGATGGAAATTGTCCTCCGCCAGGCACCCATGTTGGAGGAATCCACCTCGTTGAGATTCTCGAGGAGTGGAATTCGGACATTCTCACTCACCATCTGGTCGTGATGGAATTCGCCGCCGATTTAGTAGGTCATTACTTCCACGGAGGGGACCTCGCCATCATCGCAGGATCGAACTTCACGGCCAATGGCTTGGTTCTCCAAATCGCCGGCCGCCACGAGGCGATGGTCCGCTTCCTGAGAGATGTACGATCGAAGGTGCCTGTAGAACGAGTCACCTCAGCAAAAAGTTCGAAAGGTTTGGTCCAGAAAGGTCCGACCCTGCAGCAGCATAGAGTAGTTCGCCTCGCTCATGAGAAGGGTTGGTACGAGGTGCCCAAGCGCACCTCGATCAGGGACCTCGCAGAAAATCTCGGCCTCTCCAAATCGACTGTGTCTGAGCAATTAGTCAAGGCCGAGGGGGAAATTGTCGCAAGTTTCCTCGATTCATCACTCGACTCAGAATGAGTCGAGTCGAGTCTGTTGACCGCGCTTCACAAACCAAGAGTTTCGTAAATCATCTGACGCTGAGACGCGCGGTCCGACATAATCGACAGCCTCCTTCAGCGAATCGAATTGCTTCGGAGTCTGTTTCATTGCTTCCCGAACGGTTTCCCGAATCAGCCAGACTCCGACAGGAGCCCAGTAACCTTCACCAATGTCACGCCAAATCAAACAGGCACCTGAGCGTCCGACGGAGAGCATATGTTCGAGGACGCCCAAGCGTGCAGCATAGTAAGCTCCAGTGACGCGGTCAGCGTATTTCGTCCGTGGTTTCATCTCTTCCCAATCCCCGAGTACTCCCCCGGAATCGCTCCACAGTGAGCCTTTGGTCCAGGCTTCGAGCATATGGAATGCCCATATTCCGGGTGTCAAGATTATGTGGAAGCGATTGTCGAGATAGGTCGCTTCGTAGACTGATACCTTGTCAATCGAGGGGAGATCCCTCACCTTGCGCCACAGTCGCTTTCCAAGCATATCGTCAGTAGCGGTAATGCTCCAGCGCGTCGGGACTAGCCGACGTGTTGACTCGCGCCCGAGAACACCTGAAGAGAGTAAGCGGGAGATATGTGCTTCGCCGATGGATGAGGCGCTCAATTCATCCATAGCATCAGTTGCCAGCAAGTCGGTTTCACTGGCAATGGAATCGACTTTGCGAGGTATGCTCGAATGCCCAACCACTTCGGCTCTCAGAACCTCGCCGGCCGGACCAAGAGGTGTACTCATACTGTCGAAAGTCGGCGAGCGCCCTATGCGAATCGGCCTTGCAAAATCCAGTTCAACATCGACCGAGCGTGCGGCCATAGCGATTTCTTGAGTTGTCTCCAACATTTGACCCGGCCGCTGAGCCTCCTGCACTTTCATCCGCTGCCCACCAGTAATCAGATTGGCATGGCGGGCAGCAACCTCTTCGAGTGGGCGACCGAACAAATCAGCGGGATCGCCGGTCGCGCTCGGAGCAAATTCTGAATCATTCTCAGACAACCAACTGGCACTAGGGCCAGCCCGCACATCTGGGTAACCATAGCGACCAACGAACAGTTGCGGCGGGCTGGGCCCAACCATCTCAACTATCGAAGTTGGCTCAATCACAGGAAGCCGATTTCGCACCTCTGCAAGTAGAGGGCAGGGGTTGATGCCGCACATCCCGCGTATGCCCCTGCACTCAAGACACTCTGGGAACATGCATACCGAGAGCGGAATCGAACGCTCTTAGCGATACCCTATGTGCGAAGCCGAGATAGCGGGCATTCAAAGGGGTGGAAAGCCCCGCGTCATCTGAAGGAGCCGAGAGGGAGTGAGATGAGCAAGATACCCGCAGTCAAACTCCAACAACTCATGGGTTTAGACGAATATGAGCTGACGCTCGCTATCGACCGAGTAGCAACTGAACTGGGTCTGACTGCATCCGAAGTCCAGGCTGAACTAGAATCGGTCGAAGTGGGCTCCTCAGGTGGCAGAATTGAATCATCAATCGCACCCGAGGTCGCCAAAAACAACTCGATATTTTCTCAAATCGAAGTCGAAGATCATGGTGAGGACTCCCCAACTTACGTAACGGACACCTCGAAATTTCGAGTCTCATACGACCCAAGTCACGAGGGAAAGAAGAGACAGAAACAGGTTTCACAAGCCATCGTCTGCAGCAATTGCTCGGCCCCACTAGGTATTCCTGATATTCGCCCAATCAAGGTCATCTGCCCATCGTGTCAGATGGAGATGACCTACGAGCATTGAACCTCTTCTGGCTCGTCTCCGCCTGCTCAGAAATTCGAATCAGATGCCCCAGTAGCGATTGCTACCGTCATCCTCTGCTTCAGCGGTCACGGACTCAATGGCAGTTCGCAGGAGATAGTAGAAAATGACTGCGAGGATAGGGAACATCCAGGTTTCATACACATTGCCAACGTCAATACTGTAGTCACCTCCGCCGAGTTCAGCCAGAGTTACCTCAATCACAGCCTTGGAGATTGCATAGATCACCGCACCAAGGCCAATCAAAAGCATACTCTGGCCAGTGAAAGAACCCTCCTTCCAGCGAAGCACACCCAACGATAATACGAATGAGAAAGCAGCGACTAGAATCCAAGTGAGAGCTTGGTCAATAGCGATAACCCAAACCGCAAAATTTCGATTGACTGAGTCTAATTCAAAGGTATCTATTCGGATGAATGCTTCGAGTACATATGCGTTTAATTCCGAGGTCGTGCCGTAGAAAACCGAGTAGAAAGTAAGAATTGAAAATAGCACAGAAACAATCGATGCTGTCCATAATAGTGATGACCATATTCCTCCACTAGCGCTTTCTCTCATATCTATCATCAAACGCTCGAGTTGATGCTCCCAACCCAATCCCTTGGCAAGAATCCAGATTCCGATGATCAACGGCATTGAACCGATGAGCACAGCGCCGTTGGGCAAAATCAATCCCAAACCGAAGATGATTAGGAAAAGTGCGACTGGAACCAACAATCTCGCTCGCCATCGAGGGTCTTCGATTGCCTTGGCGATGTAGTAGTAAGTGCTCTCGATTCCTTTCGATTGTCTGACGATGATCTTCTCGACGTGGTCAACCCTTACTCGTGAGGTGAGGATTGGAAGCGAGGCCTCATCGTCGGCACCATCGGTGATGAGGACAGCAGTATCTGGCTGAAATTCCTGAATTACCTCATCGAGTTGACTGGCGATGGCGCGGTCAGAGCGTGGTCCGACGCGGACATCGCCGGTGAGAATTGCAATCTCGACCTCATCGTCGCCCTCGGCGCGTTCAACGAGACGGTCGTGATGATGTAGCGCACCGAGAATCGCATTCGTATCCGATTCCTCGGGGTCGGCGATACCAAGTCTGAGAGCTGCCGTGAGAGTGGCTTTACGGCCGATGACAGGACCTCTGATTCCTGCTTTGACCCCGAGATCATTGTCTCGGTCGATAGTGAGAACGAGTGTGCGCACCATGTTCCAATCCCCTGCTACGGAGTGCAATGGGGTCTACTCCATTATGAAGAATCGTCCGTCTCGCTCGATTCTGCCGCACCTTCGGTGCGTTCTGGCGGTTCGTCGGCGGCTCCATGGAGACTCTCTTCCTGATAGCGCCGACGCTGCTTCGCTCGCATATATTTGAGAGGATGAGTCATCCATTCCTGATCACACAAACGATCGTCTCCAGGACTCACAGGACAGCGAGCACCTGTCTTGAGAGATGAGCATCCGTGAGGTGTGTATTGATGCTCATAAACGTGGCCGACTTGGTATGAAGTGGTCTCCGCATTGTAGTCGGGGGCATTCTCGAAGAATGAGCACGTGACTTCTGGTGTGTGCCTCATCGCCCTTGACATCGCAGCGAGAAAAAGCCGACCTGTGTGATTTACGTTGATACCTTGGGACAGTTCGGCAACGGCTGATTCGAAGCATGGCGGCCAGTCCTCGCGGACGGCCGCCGACATCGGCATCTCGGCCGTGACGCGTTCTGAGAGTAGGCCGAGGATGCGGTCGACCGGATCGCCGAAGAGTCCGGCGAATGCGTCATCCATTTTCTCCATCCTGTCGACACAATCCTCAGTCAGAGATTTACGGACGCGCTCCTTAAGCAGGCGCGCAGTCCGCTGTTGGCTGGTTTCTCCACTGGCGGAGTCCATCCGGACCCAGCCGGCTTTGACCGGGCGGTTGACCAAGCGCCAATAACTGCCCGTTATCTTTGGACAGAGTTCGAGAAAGTCGACCATCGGCACGTGATAGACAATCTCAGTTGTGCCGGGCATCGCCTCACTGCGAATGTCGGAAAGATATGTGCGGGCGATGATATCGAAATTGGACTGATCGATTCCGAAGAGCTGGTCGGCCCTGCTGGCTTCTCCCTCAACCCAGCGATTGAGCAGACGATCCTCGAAGGAGGCGCAGACCACTAGCATGGCGTGAAGGAATGAGAGAGCCTCAGTCATTCGCCCGACGTCGGAAGAGAGGTCGACAGTGGTGGCCGAATCGACTCCTTCCTTGTGGACGACGGACTCGACGAGACGTAGACTGCCGCGGCGACGAATGTCCTCGAGCCATGGTTCCTCAATGAGTCCCTCGACGGTGATTCCGTTGCCGCTGAGTTGGCCGAGAATGTATTCACGGCTCTGCGGCAGGAAGGGGTAGCGCGCGAGCACAGACTCATCTTCGATGGCCGGAGGTGTGAGCGGCATCGGCATGGTGAGTGACAATGTATCGAGAGGGTATTTCAAGACTCACCGAATCCTTCCACTGGAGAGTCCTTGGATGCAGAGTAAGCCAACCGACCTCGCGCCCGTTGATATTCGCCTTCTGGAATTGCAAAATGAGGTGCGTGCGCACTTCGGTTGGGGCTTGACCGAGGATGTCGAGAGTGCACATTCACTTCTCTCTGAGGTCGAGTCTTGCGATGTCGAATCTTGGTCCCGCGCACGGCGAGTTCAGACGGTGGCTTCGCTGCACAGAAGGCTTGTTTTGCGTGAGACGGATGTTGCGATTCTCGGTGCAGCGATTACTACTGACGAGGTTGAGGAAGTTCTTGCAGGCAATACTCTCCTGATTGCAGCCGACGGCTCGTGCGGCGTGCTCGACACTTTGCCAGATTCGATGGCCGAGCGAGCATGGTCGCGTTTGGTCTGTGTTGTGAGTGATGCCGATGGCGGCGAGGGAACAGTGGCTGCAGTAAAACGCGGAATTCCAATTATCCTTCACGCGCACGGCGACAATACAGCCGAGTGGTCTGAATTGCTCTCTTTATCCAGCGCTCGGCGAACCCCGCCACCAATCGTACTCACCCATCAGACGCCCGACTCCATCGAGGGGATGCACAATCCGGGCGGATTCACCGATGGGGATCGAGCCGTTTGCTTCGCTCGCGCTCTGGGCGTCTCACGCGAGCGCATCAAATTGCTCGGCACACGCACCGACTTGGTCGGGGCCTGGTCGGGTGTGACAGACCCCGAGCGCAAGCTCGTCAAATTACAGTGGATGGCCAAGGTGCTGCAACATCTCGGATTCCTCGTTTGAACGCCGCATTTTCGCGTAAATCAAGCGACTAAGCCGCTATCATGATGCTTGTCAAAGGAAGTCGCCAAGCGTCATTACAGTGACTGTATCGTCATTGAAAAGCGAGTCGACGCTGTCAGAAAGCCAGTCGACTCGTTGTTGTGTGTAAAGGTCGACACCGTAGTTTTCGATAACGTGTCGAGTGACTTTGATGTATTTTCTAACAGAACCTTCCGAGACGGTTAGGACGATATTTCCTCCACACATCGAGGACCCATCATCACGACCGTTCGACAATCCACCTTCATTCTGTTTTCTTTGGATACATCTTCCCGCCAAAGGCATTCTTCGATATGATTCGCCGCAACGAACGCAGCGCACTTTCTGTCGAGTGAAGGCGACGAGGTTGCCACGCAGGTCAGGTAGGAAGTGAGACTCGATGACCTGACTGGCAACCCTTGAGACGTCAACAGGTCGGAGGAGACTTCCCAAAGCCAACTGCGCGTTCATCTTGTCGACCATTGTTTCCAGCGTTTTGTAGGAAGAGTTGGCCGGACCTGCGTCGAGGGCACCGGAATCGTGTGTCCAGCCGTAGCCGCGCAGGTCGCCGATTGTGCCGAGGCGGTGCTCGACGATTTCAATCTGTGATTTGAGCTCAGCCGGGTGCGGTTGCTCGCGCGTGGCTTCGTAGAATGAGCGTGGATATTGCCACGAGCAGTCGACATTGAGGGCCTCCTTATCGATCTCGGAGGGGTTCAATCTCGTGGTCAGAACCAAGGGCGCGTCCATGCGACCTCCACGGTTGGCCGGAAGGATGGATTTGGAGAAATTCAGCAATCCGTCCATGAGCATCATGATACTATCTTCATCACCATCGCAGTTGCGACGTTTTGCGGCGTGGAAGAGTGGATGTGCGTAGCCGGCGGAGGCGTCAGTCCATCCGACAATACGGCAAAGCACTCCGCCGGAGGTATGCGGTGCGAGGCCGATTGCGAGATGGCCGACGAGGTCATCTGCTGACTCGATCTTGTAGAATGGGTCCATGCCGTAGAATCGGACGAGCAATTCATCGATGTAATCGCAAGTGGATTTCAGGTGGTCGATGGCGAGGGTTGATGGAATGAAATCTTGAGGGTAAAGTTCGAGGATTTGTTCATCGTTTACGAGTGGATTCCCGTCGACATCGTGGGTGTAGCCGAGATTTGTGAGGAGCTCCCACGAGGTGTTGATTTCTGAGGGTTTGAAGTGGGTGACGGGAACGTCAATCATGTCGTATCTAGCAGTGCCGTCCCTGAAGACTGAGATATTATGACGGCCTCGCAATATGCCTTTTTCAAGTGGTTCTGGTGTCTGATGGTACGACATTAGCCCCTTCACCGCCTTGATGCGATCGGGGAGTCTGTCGAGCCCGAGTGCGCGGCGTTTGACTTCCATCAGAGCAGCTACTGGAATACTGGTCCTCTGTCCGAGTCGGCGAGGTCTTCTGTTGCCTCGTAGAGGTCTTGGCCTAGTTTTGCCACCGCACTCCTCGGCCACCGCTGGATCTGGTCTGTTATGGCAGCGCAGCATTGGAGATTCCATCCCACATTTTTTGCAGATACGCGGACCGGCCTCTACGCGCACTCTTCCTCTTGATGCTGCGTGACCGAGCAGACGCTGCGGGCCCCCATGATCACCGATTGGGAATAGCGAATGGACAAGCGGCTTCATCTCGCGCCGGCTGGCTTTCTCCGGTCGACCCATCCTCGACCCGATGCGGCATGATACAGCGTCTTCCCACCTCAATTCGGAGAGGCGTCGGGCTAGCCACAGTGAACGGTCGACCTCGTGGTCGTCGAGAAGATGGTGGGCTGCCATCAATTCCTTCGGGTTCGGCGAGCCGGGGTCGCTGATTTTTCCAGCCGCTTCGTCACCTGCTGCTTCTGTCTCTGCAATGCTCATCCCGCGTTGGCGAGCGGCAGTTTGCTCACGCACGCGTTCGACATTGCGCGCGTTTTCAATTTCGGTGAGGCGCGCATCCTCTGCACGAATGGTGTTCGTTGCTGTTCTGATGCGCGCCACTCGGTCGGTAACATGCGGAGAAGCTTCCGTTCTCTGGCGAAGTTTCGAATCATCGATTTCGAGCCCCAATCCCTCGATTAAAGGCTCCCAGTGCGAAGGGATGACGATATCGCCGCGCTTGTGATGATGCTGAATTCCGAGGACCAATAGTGAGGATTTGACTACACCATGACTCTGAACCTCAGTCCACCGCGGCCAGACGCCGGTCGAGGGTACGTCAAGGCCTACATCCTCGAGGTGTTGGTCTGGAGTCCAGTCTTTGACGACGTCAGGGATCCGCAAGCCTCGCTTCTCAACTTTGGAGGATAGCAAGGCCTCAATCAAATGCGGAGCGAAAGAGAGTGGCAGGTCCGACCACCACGGGTTGAATGGCGGTGGTGGTGCGGTTCCGAAGGAGAGGCAGATGCTTCGTACCTGCTCCCAAGTCAAGTCGAGCGCGCGCAAGTATCGATTCCAATCGCGGCGCCGACGAGCACGTTCGAGTGCAGGCTCGCCCCCTCGGCTGATGGCTCCGTTGAATGGTAAGCCAGGGGGCATATGTTCGCGACTCAATCCTAAAATTCCCGCGAGCGCATCCACCTTCTGCGGCTGATCAAGCGTCTCTGCAAGGTCAGCAGCCCACCAATCTCGATTGTACGGTGAAGGGGCGAGCTTCTTGTTATTCTCAAGGAATTCACCGAACCCAACGAGCATCTCCCCACTATCCCACAGCGAAATGACACGGTCGCTCACGTCGCGCCATTCAGCGATCGTGTCGATGCGTTGGAAAGCACCATCATCAAGCAGAACAGATGGCCCTTCGATGTCTACCGAAGGAGTCACTGCAGCCGCTTTCCCTGGCCTTTCAGTCTTCATCTGAGTGCCTATTGCTAGAAAGGATCCCATCGCTTCCATCGAGACCGGATTAATTCCTGCAGCTGCCAAACCAGAGGCTCGGCTGCGCCCGTAGCGCAGCCGGAATGCGCCCGGCTCACACGGCTCACCAAAGACTGGGCGCCCAGCGATGACATCGTCGAGAAAACGGTCATTGCGCTTGATTAATCGGCGTTTGAAAGTTGACTCGGATTCATCGGATTTACCCTTTGAGGCGAAGTGTGCGATGAATTCCCAGCCTGGAATTTTCAACCTTTCAGTGTGCTTTTGTATCTTCGGCGCCTTGAGACAAAGACCCTCTCCAATGACCAACATCACGCCACCGCGGACCCTTGAGCCCTCGATATTGCGGACTTCTTTGTAGCCCGAGCACTCGATTTGTTCAGTCGGCTCGCCGTTTATCATCACAGGACAGGCGCGGACGATGATTTCGATCTCCTCGGGCGGCGGCTTGTACTGCATACCGGCTCGATACAAGCCGAACTCCTCCTTGACGCGCTCTACTTCGGGCGTAGTGGGGATGTATCGGTTCAGCCCGAGTTCACGACGGACCATATCGCCAATCAGCACACCGAGAGCCTGCGCGGTCCCTCCCGCGGCACGGATTGGGCCACAGAATTCGATTGAGAGAAATTCGCTTCCATCCTCGTTGTTGAGAATCTTGACATTTCCGATTCCTTCGAGTGGTGCTACCAGCACCGCCTCGGTCAGTACTGCAAGCCCCACGCGCAGACCAGTGTCTATCGAGCGACGGACATCTGCAGTCAGCGCGTGCATTCGCTTTGCGACCTCGACCGCAATCTGAATCGAAGCTGTCTCGCGGTCGACCCGACTCAACAACTTACGAAGGTCATCCTCGATTCGGAGTGGTTCCTGATCCGGCTCTGGTCGGAGATACTCTTCGAGTAATTTCTCGGTGCGGCTAGCAAGGTCTGCAGCACGAGGAATTTCAACAACGTCGGCAAAATCAAGACCCTTTGAGCGAGCTTCACCGGCGATGCGGTAAGCCTCCTCGGTTCGCTCGTCAAGCCAGAGGCTGTATGACTCCATTTCGCCGGTAAGTCGAGCTTCATCGACCACCACCTCTGGACCATCTGCTCCGACCATATCTCATACGCTCCGTTGTTGGATATCCGACCACCGAACGCGGCCGTCCAAGAACATTCAGTGCCTTCCCGCTGCCTAAGCCCTCTCCTAGTGCGAACCTTCATCCGGTTCCCGCCGAGCCGAAATGGAAGGGAAGCGACATGTCGACCACGGTTACCGAAGCCAAGCAACGCCTCATCGAACGCGTTCGCGAGCTCGCCTACCTCCACTCTCCGGATGATTTGTTCACCCTCGCCAGTGGGCGACAAAGTCCACATTTCTTCGATATGAAGCCAGTGATGATGGATCCCGAGTGTGCTCATTTGATTGGTGTATTGCTACATGCTGAGATTGCCACACTCGGCGGAATCGATGCCGTTGGTGGATTGGAACTGGGTGCGGTTCCACTCGCCGGCATCGCCATCGCAAAGGCAGGACGCGGCTCGAATCTTCGCGGCTTCATGGTGCGAAAGGAAGCCAAAGGCCGCGGCGGGCGTAAGACTGGAAACCCTCCCGGCATCGAGGGCTCGACTCTCAACTCAGGTGATCGAGTAGTATTGCTTGAGGACGTAACGACAACAGGCGGCTCTGCATTGAAGGCAGCTACAAGACTCTCCGAAATGGGCTGCGAAGTGGCTGCCTGTATCACGATTCTTGATCGGGAAGAGGGCGGCCAGGACGCCTTTGAATCGGCCGGCATTACTCTGGTTCCGTTGATTGTTCGCTCCGACGTGACGGGTGAGTGAATGGACTCTCACGTTATCGATTCGAGCGAACCTTACCATCCCGAAAAGTTGGCTGAGAAGGAATATGTTGGCGCTGCTGCTTACTTCGAGCAGGATCTCCGCGCGGGGGTGATTCTTCGAGTCGAGGAATTTCCCGAGATGCGCAAGCCCTCTTACAAGATCGAGGTCGATTTTGGGCCGGTTATTGGGCGCAGGTGGAGTTCTGCGCAAATTACCAATTACGCGCGGTCTGACTTGGTTGGTCGGACAGTGGTTGGTGCACTCAACTTGGGTGACAAGACTCTGCCAACAGGTTTTGTCAGCCAATTCCTGGTTCTTGGTGCCCTTGATCCCGATGGAACGGTCCGATTGCTGGAATTGCCTGATGGCGTTCTACCCGGTTCTATGGTTGCCTAATTGCCGACCTGCTCGACACCAAACTCCTCTCTAACATTCGGAGGTCAGCACCATCATGCTATTGAGCCGTGAGCGCTGGGGGTGAGTCATGCCTACTGTAGTGAAGATGACGACGAGTGCAGGAGAGATCACAATAGGTCTCTACACAGAAGATTGCCCCGAGACTACCGGTAACTTCCTCAAACTCGTGGATGAAGAATTCTACAACGGGCTTCACTTTCACCGTGTAATCAAGGACTTCATGATTCAAGGCGGTTGTCCACATTCTCGTGACCCTGGAAACGGCAGAGCTGGAACCGGTGGGCCTGGTTGGAAAATTCCTTGCGAGCCATCCGCCTTGGCCAAGCGCCACGACCGCCCCGGACTGTTTTCGATGGCGAATGCGGGCCCGAACACAGGTGGATCTCAATTCTTCCTTACAACCATCCCAACGCCTTGGTTAGATGGTAACCATGCGGTGTTTGGAGAGGTAATTGAGGGAATGGAAGTGGTGTACAAGATTGAGAATTGCGATACTGCTCGTGGAGACCGCCCCTATGACCCTCAAAAAATCATCAAAGTTGAACGAATAAACGAATAATCGTTGTATAGGCAGCCAATAATTATCTTTATTAATAAGTAATTATCCGGCATAGATATGGCTAAACACAGGGCGGGCGACCGGCGAATCATCAGTATTAGCATACCAGAAGACCTCGCAAAGAAGCTCGATAGGCGAGTAGGAAAGGGTCGTGGCCAGGGTAGGTCTGCGACGATTGCAAAAATGATTCAGAACAACCTCGAGACCGAGCAAACCGCGCCAATGACGCAACGAGCAAGCGAGTCCAGAGCAGCCTCGGGAGCAATCGGGACTGTCCGTCTGGAAAAGGACACAATGGGCGAACTTGAAGTCCCAGCAGACCGCTATTTCGGAGCCCAAACCGCCCGCTCCCTGATTAATTTCGACATCGGAACCGATACCATGGATCCCTCAATAATCCGAGCCTTTGGTATTCTCAAACAGGCGTCTGCAGAAGTCAATGTTGACCTCGGGCAACTTGACCCACAGATTGGAGCCCTCATATCATCCGCCTGCGACGAGGTAATCTCAGGAGCGTTAGACGATCATTTCCCACTGAGAGTCTGGCAAACCGGTTCGGGAACACAGACCAATATGAACTCCAACGAGGTCATTGCCAACAGAGCCATTGAGATGGCCGGCGGCGAACTCGGGAGCAAGTCGCCAGTCCACCCAAACGACCACGTCAATCGTGGCCAATCAAGCAATGATACATTCCCGACCGCGATGCACATCGCAGCTGCAGAAGAAATCCACAACCGACTCCTGCCAGCAATTCGCCTTCTGCACAACGCGCTGGCGGCCAAAGCCGCCGAATTCGAGAACATCGTCAAGATCGGTCGCACCCATCTGATGGATGCCGTTCCGCTTACCCTCGGTCAGGAATTCAGTGGCTACACCTCGATGCTCGCTGCCGACCTCCGTCGCATAGAGGCTGCTTGGGATGATCTCCTCGAACTCGCACTAGGCGGAACTGCGGTTGGCACCGGTCTCAACACTCATTTTGAATTCGCAGACAAGGTCGCCGAACGCATCGCCGAGAAGATTGGATTACCATTCGTTTCGGCTGAAAATAAATTTGCCCAACTCGCGGCACACGATGCAATAGTAGCCGCATCAGGCTCACTAAACACGCTCGCTGCGAGCCTGATGAAGATTGCCAATGACATCCGATGGATGGGTTCTGGACCCCGCTGCGGATTCGGAGAATTGTCCCTTCCTGCCAACGAACCAGGGTCGAGTATCATGCCTGGCAAGGTCAATCCAACACAAGCCGAAGCCATGACGATGGTCTGTTGTCAAGTGATTGGGAATCACACTGCAATCAGCATCGGCGGCAGCCAAGGCAACTTCGAACTCAACGTCTACAAGCCGATGATGATCTACAATTTCCTCCACAGCACACGTCTCCTATCCGACGCATGCAGGGCATTTACTGACAAGTGCGTTAACGGACTTGAGGCCAACGAAGGTGTGATTGCATCGCACCTCGAGAATAGTTTGATGTTAGTTACGGCGTTGAACAATCACATCGGTTACGACAACGCTGCAAAGATTGCTAAGCACGCGCATCTCAATGGTACTACTCTGCGTGAAGCAGCTCTCGAATTGGGCTTAGTCACCAATGATCAATTCGATCAATGGGTCAAACCCAGGGAAATGATTGGCCCGAAGCAGTGAACCTAGTTGGGCGCAAATCTCCCGCTTTGCGAATGTGAGATTCGGCTTGCGCTCGGACCGTCCGAAACTGAGGTTAGCGGAGCGAATCGCTCCGCAATGATTGATAATCTGATGGAATGGGCCGCATCCGTACTTTTGGTACAAGGTGGGAGCAGCAGGGGTTCTGCACATGGGGGAGCATCCCCCCCGCTGACTCCGCAGGGTCCGGTTCGTCCCCGGCCCGAAGGCCGGTTTCTCCCCGGGTAGATGACTCGAGCGCTCCAAGGAGCTCTTCTGTCGTTTCCGCTTCCACCGGGATCGCTCCCCGTTTCTGCGTTTCCACTTCCCTCCCCGGCTCTCGCCGGTTCGTTCGTTGGAATGAGTGCCGGTCCTCCACGCGTCTCCGCGCTCTTGTTCCCGCCACGTTTCTCTCCGGTTTCTTTTCCCCTTCCTTGCGTCCAGTTCTTTTCCACCTTTGTTCCCCGTGGATCCGCCTCAGGTTCGTTTCGCCTTCCTTTCGTCCGGTTCTCTCCCCCTTCGCCGATGCACTCGCGGTCTGGTTGGCTGGCACGGTTGCGTTTTCCTCGCTTGCGCGTTGCGGTTGTGTTTTCCCCAGCTTTCCCCTCTGCTTCCTTCCCCTTTCTTGAGGTCAGTTCCCTTTCCTTGCGTCCAGTTCACTTTCCTTTCGTCCAGTTTTCTCCACTTCGGTTCGACCGCATCTCCCCTGACCCAAGTGCCAGGTTCGATCGTCCCCGGATCCCTTGCGGTTTCCGGTTCTACCACCCCGAGTTCGGGGTTCGGTTCTGTGGCCCGCGGGTCGCGCCGGAGCGCGCCCCACACCACTCTCCCAGAGCGGCAACTTAGGTCTGTGCGGCAGTGGTGCATAAACCTTTCGCCGAATGAGGCACTGTGGACTGGAAATAGGGGTCTATGGGTGTTAATTTCCAGTGCGCTGCGAGATGTGGAATCACCTGTTTCTTAACATCCTGAGGCGTGCTCTTAACTCCGAATTCCGGAAGTCTTCTGGAGTTGTTTCTTCATTGTCTGATAATCTACGGCCGACGACCTCGGATTCAATGAGGTAGACTCTTCCGAGGTCATCACCGAGCACCAGGGTGTTTTCCGAGGAATGCATCTGACGTACGCGGGCATCGATAGAGATCGTTCCAAATTGTAGAATCGTCATAGTAGGAGCGGAGCCGTTCCATGACGATGCCCACGCTGTAGGGCCGAGACTCGCAACCGCATCGATTGAGCCTGGTGCTGTCACCGTTGACTCAGAAGTTGCGATACTTCCATCATCGTGACCGGAAACCCATCCTGAATCACTAGATGCCAAAGCGGTCACTAAGGATTCAATGGGGTTTTCACTGGATTCAACCGAACCAACTGAGCTAATCGTACCATCTGCATGCCCAAACAGGAAGCGACCGGACGAACCACAAGCCCCACAAGTCACTGGGCTCTCATTATCGAGTTCGAAATGCTCGGGCTTCTGTCCAGGTCCAATTCTCAAATAGCCACAACGAGGCCGGCCCAATCCAAGCAGAATACCTCCATCTGCGTGTAGGCCGACATGCCAAGGTCTCTCGGCGAAGACCCAGCGTTCCTGTTCATCACCACCAGCATCGAATCGCCAAACGGTCGCTTCGACAAAATCTGCAACCTCCAATTCGTAGACTGATGAAGTCGCCCAGACAACCCCATCCAAAGCCTGGACGTAATCACTGGCTCCTTCCAACTCGCGGCTCCACAGCAATTCACCGCCAGCCGCGTCGACCGAGTGTAGCGAAGCCGACGCGGTCGCATAGACGCGATCACCATCGAGCGCAAGATCCGACACAGGTCCATCGACCTGCAATCGCCAGCGCTCGCTTCCACTCACAGCATCGAAGCAAAGCAGCAAGCCATCGTGCGAGCCAGCGAGTAGCATATCACCAACGAGCCGGACTGCCGAGCAAGCGCTACCTAAGTCACGCACGAACGACGCAAGTCCCTCCAACGAGCGCTCAGACACGACCACGCTCACACGCTCGTGCCTTTCGTAATTCCTAGACTAGGTGTTCTCTGTGATTCGGTAATTCAATTCAGGCAGACACGCCGTAAAGTCGCTCGACCTTGTCTCGCAAGTAAGTCACGAAGGCATCAGGAGAGGGTGGCGAACCGGTCGCTTCCTCGATGAGAGCAGCCGGTTCGAGGATGCTTCCTCGCGCGTGCACGCGCGCGCGCATCCAACTCAAAAGATGTTCAAACTCACCTCGGCGCATCTGCTCATCATGCTCTGGCAAATCCTCTCTAGCAGCCGCCAGTAGTTGCGCCGAATACAGATTCCCAAGTGTGTAGGTGGGGAAGTAACCGAAGGCGCCGAAGGACCAGTGAATGTCTTGAAGAACGCCCAAAGTGCGGTTTGGTGCCCTGATTCCAAGGAATTCTTCGTACATATCATCCCAAACATCGGGCAGGCCATCGACCTCGATTTCGCCCGAGATCAAGCGCTTCTCAATCTCGTATCGAATCATGATGTGAAGGTTGTAAGTCGCCTCGTCAGACTCTGTTCTAATCAGACTCGGTCCAACTAGATTCACAGCCTGCCAAAGGCCATCCACGCTGACATCCGCCATCTGCTCAGGGAAATTCTCCTGCCATATCGGCAAAACCCATTCACAAAACTCTCGACTTCGACCGACCTGATTCTCCCACAGTCGGCTTTGACTCTCATGAACGCCGAGTCCAGCCGCCTTGCCGGCTGGCTGAAAATCGAGTTCTCGGGGTCGCCCCTGCTCGTAGGTACCGTGCCCAGTTTCGTGCATTGACCCGTATAGCGAGCCGAATGGGTCGTCTTCTGAGTAACGAGTTGTCCAGCGAACATCGTCTGGGTTTGGGCCACCGCAGAATGGGTGTGTTGATGCGTCGCGGCGGCCTGCTTGAAAGTCGAAGCCGATGGCTTCGGAGACAGCCTGTGAGAGTGCTTCCTGGCCGGCTTGACTCCATTTATTGTCTTCGACGAAGGCCATGTTTGGGTGCTTTCCTGATTCAACTACAGCCTTGATTAGAGGTGCTACATTGTCCCGCAGTCCAGCGAAAAGCGGGTCGAGACGGGCGACGCTCAGCCCAGATTCGTATAGGTCTAGCAGAGCGTCGTAACGCAATTCTTCATAGCCGAGATAGTCCGCCTTTTGACGGCACATCTCAATCATCTTCGCGAGGTCGTCTCGGAAGATCGAGAAATCATCCTTGGATCGTGCTTCAGTCCAGGAAATTTGGCACTTTGACTGAAGCTTTGCCATTTCGCCGACGAACTCGGTCGGGAGTTTCGTCGCCTTATCGTAACTATCGCGCGCGAGGCGGATGTTTGCCGCTTCAACCTCATTGAGGTCATCGCGCGCTTCCAATTCATCGAGCAACTCCCCGATTCGCGGGTCAGTCATTTTCTCATGACCGGTCTTCGAAATCCAGGAGAGTTGCTCGCCGCGAAGAGCAGCGGCCTTGGGAGGCATCATTACTTCCTGATCCCAACTGACTAGGCTTCCGATTTGGCTAATCAAATCCATACCTTTCATTCGCGCGAGGAGTTCCTCGTAGGCATCCATAGGGTCGCGGAGCCACCTTCTCACATCAAACCCTTCGATTTGGCCGGCTCCCCCCTCCTAAACGATAGGTAACTCCCTCAACATCGTGCATTTCAGTCTCAAACTATGGAGAATTAGATTTCACACCAAGCGTCAGAACTCTCTTGAGTGTGTCAAGACGCGCGAAGCGCGTGTCTCGCACCACAACGAGCCTAGTTCTCGTGTTGCTTTTCGTAGCCCCGATGCTTTCGGGCTGCTTTGGCAGCGATGTCATTGGCGGCGGTTCTGACGATTCGGACCATTGGCTGCCGCCAGTCGAAGATCGCGCACATTTGACCTACGAGAACGGCGACGTATTCAGTCGCGTCTCAAACAATGGCAGTTACGGTATCGATACAGTGAGATCCATCTACGTCTCAGTCCCAGCCATCACTCTGACCGATGGTGGCGCTGGCGCAACCGGAGGCGCAGAAGTCCATCTGGGACTCTGGCTGCCGCAAATCGAAGGTTGCGATTACGATGCGGCAGAACTTCCAGAAGAATGCAAAGTCCCCATCATCGCCGAGATTGGCCCTTACTACAACGACGGCGATGTCGATGCATTGACTCCAGCTAATCGACTCGGCCGATTCCTCATTGAGAACTTCGTCCCACACGGATTCGGAGTTGCTCAGGTCAGCGTCTTTGGTACAGGCAACTCCAACCATTGCATGGATCTCATGGGACTCGACGAGCAAGAAGGAATCCATGCGGCCGTCGAGTACCTCGGAACCGCACCCTTCTCCAACGGAGCTGTCGGCATCATCGGAAAATCCTACGATGGCTCTACACCTTGGGAGGCGGCAGCGATGGGATCTGAATATCTCAAGACCATCGTGCCGATGTCCGGATTAATCGGCGTACAGGACCTCATGTGGCGCAATGGTAGCATGGAAGCCCGTGGTGCCATCATGCACAACGGCGTGTACGGAAGCTTCGGCCTAGACGGTGATTCGGGAGACATCGAGAACGCCTGTGAGGGCTATGTTGAGGGTTACTATGCTGGGCCGCTTGCGTACGTCACTGGCGACAACCTCGCTTGGATGGGCTCGGATTATTGGCAGGAGCGACACTTCCTCACGCGCGCGATGGAGAACTACGCTGGTTCGGTCTACATCATCCATGGACTGCAAGACTGGAATGTCGATCCCCACATGGCCTTCCCTGTCCATCGAATGATGCAAGACGCGGGCTTCGACGTCAAGGGACTCTACGGTCAGTGGGGTCACGATTACCCCGACCGCCTCAGTGGGCATCAGGGACTTTCCAGCGGTCGCGGTGGTGAAGCATTCCCATTCACTTTGCGCTGGGATTGGGCTGACGACTTACTCGAGTGGTTCGATTTCTATCTCAAAGACGAGGGGCCACAACCCCGGCTGGTAGCTGAGGTTCAGGACAATATGGGCGGCTGGCGAGTCGAGGGAACTTATCCGCCAGCCGAGCAAGATTGGCTACGTTTTGGGATGGATGAGTGTTCTATTATTGGTGGCGGAGAGACGATTACTTCGTCTTCGAGCCTACGCATAGAGTGTCCTTTCTTCGATGAAGATACGAGAATTGTCGGCACACCCACCTTCCATGTCGATGCGACCGTGTCGGCTTTCTCGACGAGCGGTCATCTGTTTGTTGAGATGGTTCAGGCGAGCACTGGAATGCATCTTGGGCACGCTGTGATGGATCTGAGATTCCACGCGGGTGGCAAGGATGGCGAGGTGCTCGGGCCAGGAGAGACGGTGAATGCTAAGATGGAATTCTTTGGCATGGATGTATTGATTCCTGCCGGTGATGGAATCCATTTGATTATCTCTCAGACTGGCGAGGACTACATTCCGAGCCCCGTTTCAATGCAACCTGTGACGGTTGGTGTTGGGGCGACGAGCATTCTCTCGTTATCGACGGTAGAGCGGGGCTGTGATGACTTGTTCATGCCGCCGATGATGACCGATCCATATCCTCAATGCGTTGTGGAGGAGTGAATCAATGGCGCACCCTGTGAGCAAGGTGAACATCGCTGTTGCGGATCGAATTCTCTTACATCTCTGGGAGCAGGATCACCAGGCTGATCACTATCTCGTAAACCGTGAAGTGACTCGGCCGGGAATTGCTGAGATTTGTGCGCTCCATCCTCCGAATGTCTCGCGTGCGATGCGTGATCTTGACTTCGATGGAATGGTTAGCGAACACACGCGTGTTATTCGCGGTGATGAAAGGCGGCAGAAGACATGGCAGCTGACTGATGAGGGACGAGAACAAGTCACGCGTCGCTTACCTGAATTGCGTGAGACGAAGGTTTTGCTTCGCGAGCGTGACGGAAATCTTCTGGAAATTCGTGCGGATGAGGCTGGTGCTCGGCTTGAGACTGGTTTGACCTTGCTTCAGGTGCTTATGCACGCGCAGCACGAGGGTGTCCTGAACTTCGGCGACATTCGATTTGGTGCAATCGTGCGGGCTGAAAGTGAGGATAAGGCGCCCCCGGGATCGCTCAAATTACTGGCCGGAGCGCATTCAACATATCACACAAGGCCGCCGGAGACTCGAACTGTTCACGGGCGCGAAGAAGAGGTCGGAACTCTCGATGAATGGTTCTCGGGAGATGCCTCAATGGCGGTGATTTCTGGCATCGCCGGTTGCGGAAAGACAACTCTGACTAGCCATTGGCTCACCCACACTTTGGAGACTCGTTCCGACCTTTCGGTGATGTACTATCCATGCCAACCGTGGGACACCACACTGGGTATTGCGACGAGCTTGCTCCACAGGCTCGAAATCAGTTCGGATGAAGATGGTCAGGACCCCTACGGAGTCCTCGACGCGCTCCCTCTCAAGCCGGGAGCAAGACTCGATATCGATCTATTGCGCCGTCGCTTGACTGCACATTTGGCCGATGAGGAGGGTAAGCGTGAGTCGCCAGGGGGTGAGATCCTTGTCATCCTCGATGACGTTCACAATATCGCTGCCGATGGCGACTATCTCTTCGGAGCCTTACTTCAGGTCGCCGAATCGACCAGTATGCGTCTGCTTCTAATCTCTAGAACCAATCTCGCATTCTACGACCGACGCGATGTGCATACTCGCGGTCGCGTCGTCGAACTCCGACTCACCGGACTATCTCTCGAAGAGATTGCAGCCTGGCTCGAATCTATCGAACTTCCTTCTGACGCGCCAGCTGAGGAGATTCATCGTGCTACAGGTGGCCATCCTCTTGCGGTGGAATTGCTCGAACTCTATGGAAAAACTCTGCACGATGATTGGTTACGCTTCCTTGACGAGGAGATTCTCGATGTTCTTCCAGCCGACCACAGAGAATTACTTGCTCTGCTCGCAGTCGCTGACCGACCAATTCCATGGGAGAATCTGGCAGCAGCCGCAGGATACGATGGAACGCCGCCAGAAGCCCTCGTCACCCGTGGTCTCATGCTAGAACTCGAGAGTGGTATGTGGCTGCATGAAGCGCTGCGCTCCCGTCTCTTGAGAGAAGTTGGAGCACCGCTCGAAGAGCGTGCTCGCAAACTCCGTGAATCTCCCGATTAACTCATGTGGCGGTTCAACCAGTGGTCGAACATCGGCTTAGGCATAGCACCAGTCTGCCGATCTACGAGCTCTCCGTTGTGGAATAGGAGAAGGGCTGGGATACCACGGATGCCGAACTGTCCAGCGGAAAGGGGGTTGACGTCAGTGTTGACCTTAGCTACGGTAACTTCGCGCTCCCCAGCGACCTGTTCGAGCATAGGCGCAATCATCTTGCACGGTCCGCACCAAGGGGCCCAGAAATCAACAATCACCCACTCATCACTCTTCGTCACAGCCTCGAAATCAGCATCGCCAGCGTTAATCACTCTACCCATTCTATCTCCTCAGGAATCCTTCGCTGCATCGGCGTCCTATGAATCCTATCACGAATGCTTGAGCCCAACTGTTGAGAACCTAATGCGCGTCGCAAGGTATGAGGGGGGCATTGTGGAGGTCGCACCGAGCATTCTGACAGCCGACTTCGCTCGGCTTGGCGAGACTCTCGAAGAGGCAGTCGAAGCCGGAATCAATTGGATTCACATGGATGTGATGGACGGCAATTGGGTCGTCAATAAGACGATCACATTCGGGCCAGCCCTGATTCGATCAGTGCGCGATCGGCTTGGCTCAGAGGTCTTCATCGACTGCCATCTGATGACTACTAATGCAGAGGATACTTGGTCGCAATACGTCGATGCGGGAGTTGATTTGGTAATCGCCCACATCGAAGCAGTTGATGATCCAGCCGCGCTAATCACTAATCTTCACGCGGCTGATTGCCAAGCTGGCTTAGTCCTCAATCCGGACACACCCGCGGAGGCTATCTTGCCATACCTCGCAGACCTCGACCTAGTCCTCGTGATGTCCGTAATCCCAGGCAAGGGGGGCCAGTCATTCATGCCTGAGGTGGAAAACAAAACCCGCGCATTCCGCTCCGCCATCGATGCCCAAATCGCGGGCGGCGGCCGCCAAACCAAATTGATGATTGACGGTGGCATCAAAGACCACAACTCAGCCATGGTCGCTGAATGGGGAATCGATGTAGCAGTTGTCGGTAGTGGTCTCATTAACGACCGTGGAACAATAGCTGAGAATTTGGCAGCAATAAATTCAGCCCTTGACCATTGAATTCCGTCATTCATACACGCGCGAGCATTCAAATCACACCCACCCAACCCCCTCGTGATGGTCACGGAACAGTGGATGGTTGGGGAAGTCCTGAAGGTAGTCCCCGACGCGACCGTGGAGGCGAAGGATTTGCACGGTAGCGGCGACCATTTCCACGTTCGAGTCATCTCCGAGAGCTACGAAGGAGTACGGCCGTTACAGCGACAACGCCCGATTCTGAGCCACTTCAAACATCATATGGCGCAGAACTTAGTCCACGCGCTTGACCTCAAGTGTATGACGCCAACTCAGGCACAGGAGTCGGGGGACACATCTTTTGACCCCCACGGCGGGGACGAGATGGAGTTCTTCGGAGTACACATCCGTAGAGCGGAAAAGGAGTGAAGAAAATGACTTTTAATTGGACACCAGAAGAACTGCAACAAGTTGTTGAAGATAACCAAATTGTGATTTTTATGAAGGGTACGCCAGAGCAACCTCAGTGCGGATTCTCTGCAAGGGGAGCACAAGTCCTCAGCGCAATTACTGCTGAGCTAGGGATAGACACATTTGCTTGTGTCAATGTCCTCGCGGATCACAGGGCCAGACCCGCATTGAAGGAGTGGTCTGACTTCCCCACCATACCGCAGATTTTCATCAATGGAGAGTTGATTGGAGGTTCTGATCTTGCTCTTGAAATGTATCAATCAGGCGAGTTAAAACAGATGGTCGCCGATGGCGACACAGCCTCTGAGTGAGGCGATTACATGGCGACGGCCGAGGACCGTCGAACGATGTTGATAGCGCTGGCTGGAGCCACTGTGATCTCATTTGCCCCTCTTCTCTACATTCGCTCGGATACTACTCCACTGACCGGTGCTTTCTATCGCATGATGTACGCTTTACCTCTGCTTGGATTGTTGGCTTGGACATCGAGGCGCGAGGATGGACGCGACCCCCGCTCGCGCTGGATGGCTTTTGGTGCCGGCGTATTATTGGCGATTGATTTCGCCGGCTACCACAGCGCAATCGATTACATCGGCAGTGGCATTGCGACGATGATTGGAAATTCGCAGGTCATCATTGTCACTTTGGTAAGTTGGTGGATACTTGGAGAGCGACCGAATCGCTACATTCTATTCGCTCTTCCAATGGTGATGTTTGGATTGGTTTTGATTTCCGGAATTTGGGACTCCGGAATTTGGGACGACGCTCCCTATGGTGATGACCCAGTCAAGGGCGTCATCGGAGGAATCGTAGCGGCCATATTCTATTCCTCCTTCTTGATTCTCTATCGCCAATCGAATCGAATCGGTGCGCCTGCATTCAACCCTCAATTCGATGCGACTGCTGGAGCCACTATCGGATTACTCGTTCTCGGTTCGATGCCTCTGTCAGGCGTCGGCATCGAGGCCATCGACCACACTATCACTTGGCCCGGACACGGCTGGTTGCTTCTGCTGGCCATCACCTGCCAAGTCGGCGGCTGGATCGCCATCACCTATGCGCTTCCTCGACTACCAGCCGCACACACATCATTCGCAGTACTGCTCCAGCCTGTTTTGACCATTGTCTGGGGCGTCCTGCTGCTTTCCGAATCCCCCTCGATGCAGCAGTCCGCGGGTATGATCCTCATCTTCGCTGCAATCATCGCAGTGACCCTCTTCGGAGCTGCTGAAGATAGTGCTCAATCTACCGATTAAATAGCCGACAGATTCTCCCGAATTGGCAGGATTTTTTCTTCTCAATACGGCACGGATAGCCTACCGGCCGCATCCAATAGGTGTACAGGGCGAGAGACACAGGCGAGGGGATGGGATGCACTCAGCGAGAACCTCAACGGCCCCGTACGACTGAGGCTTGGAGCCCGCGATTGATAATCGTTGTGCGAAAAGCCGCTCCAAGACCATAGAACGATACACTGAGCGCCTGTTAAGTTTCAGAAACCGCACCACGTCGGCGATTCTGCTATACGAAAGCCATCAGAGCGAATCACTCGATGCTGAGCACTTCAGGCCCGCCCTCAGTTATCCAGACAGTATGCTCGAATTGACCAATCATTCCTCGATCTTCACAGCGCAGAGCAGCATAAGTTTCGAGGAACCGAATAGAAATCAGTTTCTTCACAAGTGCATTCCACTTCTTTCGTAGTGTCTCTTCCTCTTCTCCTGGGAATGGCTTTTCGAGGAGCGGATATGCCCAGCGCTCAGCGAATGGCAAGGTGTGATAGCGCTCCTCGATATACCGTGCCATCGTCGCACCAAGCGGCTTCAATTTGCCCTTTGACATCGCCTTTCGAATGGTGATATCTCCTGTGACGCGAAAGATATTGCTCGAATGAGCAGGAGGGATATTCTCGACCATTCCGCTCTTTCCAGTTGTGTTGAATGGTTCGACCGCGTAGATGCTTCCAAGCTCGACTGAGCTCTTGAATCCGGGGCTTTCAGCCCCGCAAGCGTAGGATGGAATAGAGGTGCCAGCATGCAGATTCCATCGCTTCAATTCATGTCCACAAAGATTGCGAATTGGTTCGAATCCAGCGTCGGTGTGTACTTGTTCCGCAGCCGCACCGACTTCATGCCAAGGTGTCCCGGGATGCATCTTTTCGATCGAAGCGTCCCTAGCCTCTCGTGCCGCCTTAATCTGATCAGTGTGATTTCCACCGTTCCCGACCTCGATTGTCATCGCGTTGTCGGCTAGAGCTCCAGTGATGTGCACACCGACATCGAGTTTGACGAGGTCGCCATCCTGGAAGACCATCTCCCCCTCGAATCCTTCAGGTGGATTCTGACGAGAATCCGTTGTGTAATGAGCGGCTATGTCGTTGACCGAGATAGTGACTGGGAAAGCAGGAGTCCCACCGTGTCGGCGAATGAAGCGTTCAGCAGAATCAATTACTTCATCCCAAGCTTTGCCAGCGACGATCTCGCCTTTGATTCCTTCAAGCGTTCTTCGGGCTACATGCCCGGCGTCTCGCCACTGTTTGAGGTCCGATTCTTCCACCATGCGATAACCTCCTTAGCTGGAACAATTCCTTCTCTCAGCACCTCTATGCTTGCACAATCGGGTAAATCACAGACCGAATACCACGCTATCAACGTACTGGGTGCCCCTCCGAGCGTTTCTCCAGCCACTAAAGCCACCTCATGGCCTGCTTTGCGCAGAGTTTCAGCCGCTGCTTCACAAGTCGCTGCAGGTGGTGTGCCGCTGATGTTGGCGGAGGTGGCAGTAAGTGGCCCACACGCTCGCAGCAGGGCTTTTGCGGTGGGATGAGCGACGACTCTGATGGCAATTTTGTTTGTACCTAGGCGCGCGTCGAGAGGCTCCTTTGCGGGTAAAACGATGGTAAGGGAGCCCTCGGGAAATGAGGATAGAATCTCGGGAATTTCGTCGGTGAGCTCCACGAGGTTTTCTGCCTGTTCAAGGTCGACCACACCGACGCTCACCGGCATTTCACTGGGGCGTTTTTTGACGTTGTATAGATTATCGAGAGCAGCTGGCGTTAGTATGCAACCGAGAGCCGGCTGTGTCGAAGTTGGATAGATAATGCAGCCACCAGCGGAGACCAGAGCGAGAGCACTGTCAGAAATCGCTTGCTCCATTTTTCTCACTCAGCGGATATGCTTGCGGTTCGCCGGCGGTAGGGAATCCTTGTGCGCCACGATCGAGCCGACATGTAGATCGATATTGGACTGGTGAGTGTGGCGCTGAGATATTCGTAGTAGTTCGCGGATTCCCTGAACGATGTTGAGGATTGGAATCAGGAAGACCAACTTGCGTGCAGCGCGCTTGTCCCACATCTCACTGGTCATCTCCGAGCCGTCTTCGGCCAGTACTGCTATGCCGAACATGCGCTGACCTAGTGAGCGTGAAAGCCACAATCCAGTCCAGCGCCAGTAAAGCCAGTGGCTGACAAGTAGAATGGCGGCCATGGCGAGGGCGTGGTGGAAGGATGAGGAAGCCCAGAGTGTGAGGTTCCAAGCATTCATGATTTGCCAACGAGTTGCCACCATCAAGATGGTTGTGACGATGACTACATCGACGCTCAATGCAGCGGTTCTACGAACTCCAGATGCTAGAATTGTGCCTTCGGGAACAGGCCAGTGTCCACCCTCTTCTGCGCTCAATATCTGCTTTGCGAGAGTGCCGCCGCTCTGCAGTGAGATGGGTGAGTCGTGGTCAGCCATGTGCTTCCTCAAGCCATTCCGAGAATGTGCCACGCCTCAAGGTTACGACTGCGGATATGTGCCAGCCAGGCGCCCCAAGTCTCATCGTTGCGCAGAGTGTCTGGGTCGCCAATGACGATGAGGCCACGCCGTGCTCTAGTTAGGGCGACATTGAGCCGCCGCGGGTCAGCGAGGAATCCGACATTTCCGTCGGGGTTCGAGCGCACGCAGGAGAATATGATGACCTCTTTCTCACGACCTTGGTAGCCGTCTACTGTGCGTACTTCAACGGCTTCGTTGCGCTCGGGAATGGCGTCACGAATGGCTCTGACCTGACCCGCGTAGGGAGTGATTATGCCAATGTCTGAGTGTTGTAGTTCGCCCGCTTCAAGCAGGCCTTCGAGAATGCGGGCGACCCATCCGGCCTCGGCTGGATTTTCCTTTGAAGCGCCGTCGGGTGAGAGGAGTTCGCCGCCATTGACGGGAAGGAAGGCGATTGGCACCTCCCAATCATTCCAGAGAAGTCCTGCCGGATTGGGTCGCTCAGTGGCTTCAACTCCGTCAATGAGACGGCCATCGTAGAAGGTCTGGTTGGGAAATTGAGAGATGGCCGGGTGCATTCGGTACTGGGTGTTGAGGAGAATTGGTTCGATGCCCATGGCGACGAGTCGCTCGAATATAGAGCGGCGCAACCCGCCGTTTTCAGCACGCCGGCTGATTACTGTAGGTGGTAATTGCCGATGATCTCCGACTAGGACAATTTGCCTTGCTCCACGGACTAAGGGGACGAGGCTCGCAGGCTCAGTGGCCTGGGTTGCCTCGTCTAGGAGAACTCGAGAAAAGCGGCGTCCGTCAAGCAATCGGTGGCCGACGCCGATGCAGGTACAGCAGAGAACTTGTGCGCGTTCGAGAATATCGTCGCGCATCTGACGTTCGATACGGCGAACCTCTTTCCAACCACGATTCAAATCACGGTGAGCCAACCCCTTCTCTTTGCCTTTCATTCCAGAGATGCGCCGCGCCAATTTCTCATTGAGTTCGAGGTGTTCCTCGAGATCACGGCGAAGTGGATGTCCTTCCATCTGCGCATCAACTGTGGCTTCGCGCAATGACTCGCGGACCTTAACCGGCTGTCCTAGCCTGACTGCACGAACTCCCAGACCGAGCAATCCCTCGAGCAGATTGTCTACTGCAACATTCGAATCAGCGACGGCGAGAATCGTTCCGACCTCTTGGCTAGCCCAAGATTGTAAGATGCGGACAGCAGTGTAGGTTTTGCCGGTCCCCGGCGGTCCTTGGATGAGTGTCAAGCGTTGATTTATTGCGGCCTCACAAGCAGTTGTTTGAGACTCATTCAGATCTTCCGGTCGGCTCGCAGGACGTCGATTAGCACCTCCGAGTTCTGGCCTTAACCCAGCGGTGCCTACAGGGTCATGGACAGTTCCCAGAAGGAGGTCTCGAAGGGGTGCCCCTCCTTCCTCTTCAAAGAGTGAATTGAGGGCGTCTCGCATCCTATCGAATGCGACTTTATTCGCAGCACGATCCATCCTCCAGAATCCACTACGAAGACCGCTCGGCAACTCCGGCAGGACGATGCGAATTCGATTGCGCGAGCGGTCAGAAACAATCGCCTCGATGGGCTTCTCACCGACAGGATCACCTCGGCTCAACATCACGATGTCACCCTGACGAAACCGATGCGAACCCATGTTGGCACGCCCATCGAGTTCCAGCTTGACGATTCGCTGCCCGAATAACCAGCCATCTGGTCGAGCCCTCAAATCGAAAAGCGCAAGTCCGTGGGCAGCGAGTTTGGCCCGCGACCAATTCCGTAAACGCTCCTCGGTCGCGTCTAATTCATCATCCAATTCCCATTGAATCAGCCGCATGTATGCTTCGTGATGATCCTGGCTGCGAGTGAACCTCGCTGGAAGCCCTCCATCCGAGTCCACACCCCACCCTGGGCGGCCGGCGCTACATCACGCTTCGCCGAGTTGGAGAAAATACCGAGTCTGAAGTTCGCCGTTTACAACGGCGGGTGAGGGTTATACGCGGAACACGGCCGAACGCCCTCGTCTGTAGAGGTCGTATCATGGTATTTGACAAGTTCAAGAACTGGCGTAAGGGTGCAGTCGGACCGACTGTTGAGTGCCCCCTGTGTCAAACATTGAATCCTGAGGGTACGGTTGAGTGCTCCCAATGCATGTATCAATTGGGCAAGGCTGCATTTGAGCAGGTTGCCTCGATTGACGACCAAGAAGCAGGTACTCTTTTCGACGAACTGCTCGCCGATTTTGATGAGGATGAAGAAGAGGAGGTCATCGATTGGTCGAAGGGCACCTTCACCATGGATGATGTCACAATCGATGTCGAACAATACGGCAAGGACGACGGCATCAAAGTCAGTGGAAACCCAACTTTCGCGATGACTGTGGATCATCCAGATCCTGACGAAGAAGACGAGGGAGACTACGAACTAACTGCGGCGGATGCTCCGGCCTTTGTAACCAAATTCGAGGTGCCGGAGAGCGAGCCTGAGCCGCTTGAAGAAGTTCCATCTCAGCAGATTGAACTCGTTCAACCGACTGCTGAGTCGGCGGAGGCCGTCGAGATTGTCGCCGCCGATGCGATTCCTGATCGAAATGGAACTCTTTCCAATTCAAAGCAGGCAGCGATGAAGCCCACTCCGGCGGTTGAGGAATCGCCCGAAACAGAACCTGAAGTTGAGCCTGATCTGGAAACTGTCGAGGTGCAAGTTGAGGAAGAGTCCGAAGTTGAACCAGAGATGGTGGACGAGACACAGACCGAATCAACAGAAATTACCGAGAAATCATTACTCTTGTTGAAGAAGGTCGAATTGGTAGATATGGCCGAGGCAGAAGGTCTCTCCACATCCGGAACCAAGGCCGAACTCGTTGCGAGAATAATCGCCGGCCCTCAGGAAATTGAGGAGGCGGCAGAGCCGGAGGAAGAACCTGCGCCAAAACCTGCTCCGCAACCTCCGATTGTGGTTCCTGCTGCACCGGCGGGAATGCCTCCACCTCCACCGCCGACCGTCGCCAAACGTGTCGATCCAATGGATGCAGCCTTCGATGGTGGAGCAAGTCCACCACGAATCCCGCGAATACCGAAAATTCCGACCATGCCGCACATCGCTCAGGCCAACGAGGCTCTGGATATGCCGACGAACAATGGGTTTTGGCCGTGGCCACAACAGGAAGAATGGCCGAATAGAGAAGTTGCTCTGAAGATTAAGGAAGCGATGGAGGCGGCCAAGCGCAAAAATGTGGCACAAGTGACAGTCCTTCTCGACGAGGTTGGCCCCCACTTGGGTGACCGGACAAAATTGCTCTATCCAATTGGCGCGTTATTGCAGAGAGTTGGACGGGCTTCGGCCGTTGACCGGATGATTGCTGCAGCTGTCGAGGCCGAGCCCGATGACAAACACGTGCAGACGGCGAAGGCCAAATTGCGGCCCTGAAATTGCTCGAATCCTGTTGATTCGTTTAGCCGCAGTCGTAATGCGGGTGCGCGCCAGCGCAGTCGATATGCAACGGCGCGCGACGACGACCATCATGGTCGACGATGAGCTCGTAATGCGCCCGGCGAACACCACTTACATTCGTGATCTACTCGAGGCTTTCGAGGAGACTTGGCCTGAGGTTAGCAGGGCGATGCCGTGGATTCTCCCTGAGCATGATATCGAGCCACAGATAGCTGATTTTCTCGATGAAACCGAGCGCACTGGACGTGTTGGTCGAATGCATCACTGGGTATTAATTCGGCCGTGGGATGAAGCGGTCTTGGGCTTGCTTGGATTCGACCGCATCACTCGCTCGGCCGAGGCCGAGTGGAATCTCGGATATTGGGTCAGATCGTCTGAGCAGCGCAGGGGCTTGGCAGGCCGTGCAATCGAAGCCGCCCTGCGCTGGCTTGGCGACCTTGAGACGGTTGCTGTTGAACTCAAGGTCGACCCGAATAATGCGCCTGGAAAGAGAACCGTTGAGCGCACTGTGAGACAATGGGGAGGCAGTCGCTGCGTCTCGGGAGACTCGGCGATAACCGTCGCCGGAGTCCGAACTCCTCACGAGTGCCATCTCATCTCAATCGGTCCCGATACCGGCCCTCTATGAGGGCCGTTCAAGACGCGACCATTCAAAACAGGCCGTAAGTTCGGCTGACCTGCCCATAGGGCAGGTGACCGTGATGTCGGTAAATCACAGGCAACGTCTTCCTGACCTCGACCCGGAGGAGACAGACGAGTGGTTGGAAGCCCTTCGTTCGGTCGTCGATGCTCATGGAATCGAGCGAGCTCGTATGTTACTTCACGAGGTGATGGCGGAGTCAATCGACCTCGATGTTGAGATCGCTCCAGTCGCCCAGACGCCTTACGTCAACACCATCTCTTGGGATCAACAAGCCCCTTACCCTGGAGACTTAAAGACCGAGAGAGAAATCCAGAATTCGATCCTTTGGAACTCCGCAGTCATCGTCTCTGATGCCAATCGCCGCACCGACGGACTCGGCGGACACATCTCGACTTACGCTTCGTCAGCAACTCTCTACGAGGTCGGTTTCAATCACGTTTTCCGCGGTAAGGATAGCAATGGAATCGGCGACGCTCTCTACATTCAAGGTCATGGTAGTCCGGGTATTTACGCTCGAGCATTTATCGAGGGACGCCTTAGCAGAGAGCAATTGGCAAACTTCCGTCAGGAAGCCTTCGCAGACGGGCTCTCATCTTACCCACATCCTCGATTGATGTCCAAGTTTTGGGAGTATCCAACAGTCTCGATGGGGCTCGGCCCACTCTCTGCAGTGATGCACGCACGCTTCTGGAAGTACCTGCACAACCGTGGACTTGCAGACACCTCCGAATCCACAGTCTTCAGCTTCCTAGGCGATGGCGAGATGGATGAGCCAGAAGCAATCGCATCGATAGCCGTCGCCGGCCGTGAGAAACTCGACAATCTAATCACCATCGTCAATTGCAATCTGCAAAGGCTCGATGGCCCCGTTCGTGGAAATGCAAAGATTGTGCAAGAGCTTGAAGGGCTCTATCGCGGAGCCGGCTGGGACGTTTTCAAGGTTCTATGGGATTCGAATTGGGACCGGCTCCTTGCCCAAGACGTAACAGGAGCATTGCTCGCTCGCTTCGAATCGATTACTGATGGCGACTTCCAGCGCATGAGTATACTCGAACCAGCCGAATTTCGCGCAGAATTCTTCACCGGCAACCCCGAACTGGATGCCCTCGGAGCATCTCTTACCGATGCTCAAATCGGCCAACTGCGCCGCGGCGGACACGACCCAATCAAGGTCTGGGCCGCCTACCACGCAGCAAAACAATCCGATAAGCCAGCTGTAATCCTAGCACACACTGTCAAAGGCTGGGGCATCGACTCCTTCGCAGGAAGGAATACCACCCACCAGAAGAAGAAAATGAGTCTCGAAGACCTCACGCAATACCGTGACGACCTCGGCATCCCAATCCCTGATGAGAACCTCCAAGACGACCCCTTTCACCAATTTGAGGAGGACAGTGAAGCCCTAGCATACCTGCATGCTCGACGCGCTCAACTCGGAGGTTACCTGCCCGAGCGCAGAGCTCCACCGATCGAGCAAAACCTCCCAGGTGAGGAGACCTACTCCGCTTTCGACGAGGGCACTCCCGAAGGCCAGAAGGTCTCCACCACCATGGCCTTCGTTCGCCTTTTGAGAAATTTGATGAAATCAGAAATTGGCGAGCGAGTGGTGCCAATCATCCCAGACGAGGGGCGCACTTTCGGAATGGATCCGTTGTTCAGCGAGTTCGGAATCTACTCGTCTTCCGGTCAGAAATACACACCTGTTGACCACAAAATGCTGATGAATTACAAGGAATCGACAAGCGGTCAAATTCTCGAAGAAGGAATTTCAGAGGCCAACTCCATCGCATCTTGGATAGCCAGTGCAACCTCATACGCTCACGCCGGAACGCCTACGCTTCCATTCTATGTGTTCTACTCGATGTTTGGATTCCAGCGGGTTAACGACCAGATTTGGCAGGCTGCTGACGCGCGCTCGCGTGGCTTCTTGATGGGCGCCACAGCTGGTCGAACCACTCTCAATGGCGAGGGATTGCAACATCAGGACGGTCACTCGCTGCTTCACGCCAGCACTGTTCCCTCTTGCCGTGCTTGGGATCCTGCCTATGCTTACGAATTGGCGACGATCATCGAGCATGGCATCGATGAGATGTGGGGGCAGGGGCAGGATGTTTTCCATTACGTTATGCTGTATAATCAGAATGAGCAACAGCCGGCAAAGCCGGCTGGGATTGATGCGGATTTGATTCGCGGCGCTTATCGGATGAGTGAGGTCAGCGCCGGCGACGGCCCGATGGTTCGTTTGCTTGGCTCCGGACCTATTCTCTCACATGTACGAGAGGCGGCCGAGATACTATCTGGACGCGGTGTCAGGGCAGAAATCTGGTCTGTTCCTTCTTACGGCGAACTGCGCCGAGCCGGGCTTGCGGCCGAGCGAGCAACACGTCTCGACCCACAGAATCCGCAGAGTGCTTTCGTCACCGAGTGTTTCGGCGACGAGATGACGACGGTGGCCGCCTCAGACTACATCACAGCGGTCCCTGAAATGATTCAGCGCTGGGTTGGCGGACGCTACGTCGTGCTTGGCACCGATGGTTATGGCCGCTCAGACACGCGAGATTCTCTACGCCGCTTCTTCGAGATTGATACTGCGAGCATCGTTGTAGCAGCACTCTCAGCCCTTGAGCAGGACGGATCGCTGGATGTTGGGACGACTGCGGCTGCTGCCAAGGAACTCGGTGTAGCCAGCACACGTTACGACAAGACTGAGTGATTGAAATGGGCAAAATCATCAACACGTTCAGAGTCGCTTGGAGATTTTTCGCAGGCCTCGCGATGATTACAAAATTCGTCCGCCGCCTTCGAAAATGACGACAATCGAAATCGCTCTACTCAGAGCATGTTCAGAGCGTAATTGTGCGCAAGCGCCTCACCAATCGTGACCCAATCTGGCGTAGAACCGTCGACCCAATCATATCGATGCCCAGGAATCAACCTCCAATTGGAATCAAGGTCGCGAAGAAGTCCCCGCGCGAATAGCAGAGAAGCGGTTTGAGCCGCGGGGTCGGAGCCGGGCAGGTCAACCCTGCCCGAACCTGCGGTAAACAGCAAATCGCCCGCATGATACACCCCATGACCGTGGAGTGTGCAGTGACCAGGCGCGTGGCCGGGGGAGTGTGAAACGGCGAGTGAGATGGTACCGGCTGACCATTCGACTGTCGAATTCGATTCGTGACTCCACTGATGCGTCAGCGAAATTCTTCCGAAGACGACACGCGCAAGCAGTGACTCGTTAATCGACTCAGAGTGCCCCCAAACCTCCACCTCTGGAACGAGCTCGAGCATCCGCGCAAATCCTGCAGTGTGGTCGCGGTGCGTGTGCGTGTAGAGTAAGTGAGTCGGGCGCAGGCCTTGTTGTTCAAGCGCCTCAACCCAGCGGTCGGAATCGAATGGGTCGGTGATTGCGACGATTCCGTTTTCTCTATCGATCCAGGCTGTGTTCATGTTCATGTATGCGCCCATCTGGGTTACCCAGACTTCGATGCCGGCCTCATCGGTGCGTATGTCGAACTCTCCGTCGGCAAGCATTGAGGCTGGCGAGGGGCTTCTCCCGCATAGCGATGGCGATTACCCCTGATCGGAAGGGTACCCATCAGATCAGGGGTAATCGTATCGGCCCCCCATGCGATTGCCCTCAATTTTGATCCAAATCTTGGAGATACGCGTCGTATTGGACTTGGACGTCTTCTGCGACTATTGGTTCATTTATTCCAACCACCCAAGAGCGTGCTACTCCATCTAGATCAACGATTAGATATGATGGAAAACCGGGGATATCTTCTCTGTCAAACGTCTCTTCGATGTAATCTCTGGTGGCTTGACCATGAAGAACTGAATGGCTGTTGTTACTATACTCAGACCAGTTCATTGCGTCTTCCTGAGATGCAATCGTAGTCCCTTCTGCATTATCATTGAGAAGTTCAACAAAACTGACGGTGTACCTATCGTCGAGACCCTCCATTGATTGCAACAATTCCTCTGTCCGATTAGCTTCATCATTACATATACCGCACCAATCAGCAGCATTGAACAAAATCACTAACATCGTCCCTCGGAACTCAGAGAGGGTGACATTCTCACCGTGTTGGTTGGGTGCGGTTAAGTCCGGAATTGGATCAACAGTATCCAGTTCCTCTGAACTATCATCGCCAACGCAACCTGACAAAGGCGATAGAAGGATAAGTAGCATCATCATTGGTGCTATGATACGCATTGATTGGTCGAAAAGGTAGAATATTATGAATCTAAGTACGGATTAAGTGTTTTATGAGTAAATTAATGGGTTTCTGC
>JAQXEV010000013.1 GCA_029250665.1 Candidatus Thalassarchaeaceae archaeon
GCCTGGTTCGCATGGAATAACCAATCCGTCTTCGAAGCTCAAGAGCTCGCAGGCATCTCTCAAGCAATGGTTCTAGCCGACCGAGCTCTTGCAACCAAATTCACCAATCGAGCCTACCGTTCGTGGTATTGGGGCTCATCATTGCCCTCACAAGCCGCAGTAGCAGCAAATCAAGCCAGTCCCGGAACTAACCCATTTCTGACTTACCCTGGATTCCTTAGACGAGGGGGCGAGGCATGGCGAACCTCAGGAGTTGTAGAGTCTCTTGCGGAACAGGCGGGAACGAGCAAAGCAGCAGTGAGAGAAGACCTATGGCCAAATCTGCTGGCAGTTCATGACGAAACTTTGGGAGGCAATCCAGAGGACTTCTCACTAGCCTTGCAGCTCGGACTCAGTGGTGAGGATCACCTATCTCTCCATGGAATACCCCGGTCTAGGAGAGAAGCAAAGAAAATTCTTGCAGCCTTCGATGAATCTCTTCCGAACGATGATTGGGATGAAATCCCAGAGCCAGTTCAACAAACTGTAGAAAAGACCCCTGAACCTTCTGATGAAAAATCAGATGATGATTTGACTCAATTTTCTCTCGATTCTTTCTGAATCAGTGGGTACCCACTGCAATGGGACGGATCAAGAAGACCCGGCCCAAGTTCTAGGATGCAGTAGCACTAGCACCGTTAGAAGTTCAAGACGTCCGAGCCACATCAGTATAGTCGAGGCGAACATCGATAATGGGCTCAAATCAGACCAAGTAGAAGCCGCAGTTGCAGGGCCAAAAGACCCCAACGCTGGACCGGTATTACCCAACAAAGAGATCGAAACAGAGGCGACATCTGTCAGTGTTAAATCCGGTTCGAGGAAAGAAATGGTCAACATCGAAGCAGTTACCAGCACCATCCATGAACTAACCATTCCAAGGATAATCCAGATACGGCTTTCATCCACCACATTTTGATTGAAGCGGATTGCAAGCACCTTTCTTGGCTGAATAATTCGAATAACCTCACGCTTTGCTAACTCGAATGCAATTCTAATCCTTAGAACCTTCAAACCACCACCAGTAGATCCAGCACTGGCTCCAATAATCATCAACAACAGAAGAACGAATTGGCTGAATACCGGCCATTCAGAAAAATTGGCACTAGAATATCCGGTACTAGATATTGAAATGGATTGGAAAAGAGAGTGTCTTATCGATTCGCTGAATGTGTATTCTGTAGCGCTGCTAAGATTGAATGCCATAGCCAGCCAGGCGACGAAAAGAATTAGCAAAAATGCTCTCAATTCTTCATCCTTCCAAACTTCGCCCCATCGCCCTGATAAGGCGAAATATAGCAAGCTGAAATTGATACAAGTTAGAAGCATGAAGACCATGATTATCGATTCTATCAATGAATCATCAAAAGCCATTATTCCCAAATCACTGGTTGCGAAACCACCAGAAGGCATTGTAGTAAGAGCATAATTGAGTGCATCAAAACCACCCATATCGGTTAACTGATACAAGGCGAGTCCTTCGATGATTGTCAGACCGATGTAAATCGCCCAAAGTTTGCGAGCAGTTCCTTCGAGTGTAGTACTAAGATTCGATACAGTGGGGCCGGTTAATTCAGCACGTGCTAATGCCATCCCTCCACCAAGCGCCTTAGAAAATATTAGTAGTCCAAGCATAATCACTCCCATACCACCAATCCATTGTGAAAGAGAGCGCCAAAGCAGTAAGCTTCGGCGTTGGTCTCCTACACAATCACCATCGAATTCTCCAGCACAAATCGGACTAGTTGATGGATCAATCATTGAAGCCCCAGTAGTCGTGAATCCTGACATAGATTCGAACCAGGCGTGTAAGGCTCCTGATAACATCTCAAGGAATGTGGCATTTCCATCGACAAATTCGAATGGGCCATAGAACATCCCTCCTAACCAGAACGGAATCGCTCCGAGGAGAACTACAGGAGGCCAACCCAATGCTACTGCAGCGAAGGCTTCTCTATCCCTAACACGACCACTTACTTCGTAACCGCTATATTTTGAGATTAACCATTGGCTTGCTCCGAAAGCGATGACCAAGGCAATTGCATATGTCTTGAATGCAAATTCCCAGCCATCCACGTAAACAGAATAGGAGCCAACCACTGCTAATGGTATAGCAAATATTCTCAGAGTCCAACCTATGACTAGGCCGATTACATCCCAGCGCATGGCTCAACTCCCCAGAGCCTTCTCCAATCGTGCGAGGTCATCTAATTGGAGGAACAATAGAACCTTATCTGCAATTTGTAGTGTTTCAACTTCACTGGGATTCAAAATATGAGTCACACCATCTTCATCCTCATGCTCAACCATTACTATTCTACAACCTAGCTTAGATTCAGCATCCGAAATTGAACGCCCAACAACCTCTGCCTTTGCACTAAGGGATGCTGAAATTGAAATGATACCTGGCAGTGATGGAATTACCTGATAGGTTCCGGGAACATTCATGTGAATTGATTTGAGGATTGAAATTACAGTCACGTGTCTTCGGCTAACTGGTCGGGTGAGACCGATGCGCTGGACCGCTTCGACCAGAGCCCTATCCTTGAGAATAAGACCGGTTCGTGGAACGCCCTTGTCCTTGGCGCGCATCGAAATGGCGATGTTGAGATTGTCATCTGCAAGAGCTGCGATGGCGATGTCTTGTGAAGCGATACTGAGTTCTTTCAGCAATTCTCCGTCCTGAGGATCACCGTGAATGACATCGAGTCTCTTGCTATTACCAGTGCGCGAACCCACCAATTCGTTTGCAGCATCGAGGTCGGGCTCAATGACCACAACTTCCGCACCCTCGCTCAGATAATGTCCGGCCAACTTCGTTCCGAATTGGGTTGCCCCGAAGATGGCTACCAACGGGTCGTCTGGCCAATCAGGGTCCTGCAGACCCGAACCCGTTGTTATCGTCAGGAATTCTTCGGTCGAACGGGCTACAAAACAGAGCTTATCACCCTCTTGAATGACCTCAGAGCCCGCTACCAGAGCCCCCTTTTCATCTCCCGAACGGATAGCATAAACAGACGGGATATTGACTATCCAATCTGAGACCTCGCCAGTGGTTTTACCGATTAGTGCAGAATTCTGCATTACCTCGGCAACAGCAATCCAAGCGTTGTCACCCAACGGCAGAATTTCCTCAAGAGAAGGTGCGAGCAATCCTGCCGCCAATTGCTTGACAATATCATCAGAAGCGCACACTATGTGGTCGGCGCGTGTCCATCTTTCGAGGGGCCCCGCGCCACGATTCTTGTCTAGAAGAGTCGGATCACGAATCTTAGCAATCGTTGTCAGCCCACGCGTAGCACGATCGCCCACTTGCTCACTATACACACGTTTTGCAAATGCACAACCGAGGAGGTTGACCTCGTCGTTATTTGTGCACAGAACCATGATTTCTGCGTCATTGATTCCAGCACGCAGAAGCGAATCCCGCGAAAGCGCATTTCCAGTTACCAAAAGACAGTCCAAAGACTGTGATTCATTGATTGCAACAGGGTCAGGATCGATTAGGGCAACTTGTCTCTTTTCAGCCCTCAAGGAGGCTGCGACACCTCTGCCGACTTCGCCGGCTCCAGCAATAATGACACGCATTCTGCGCCGCTCCTTCGGCGGGGCGGCTATAATCATGACTTCTTGCGAAGGCGCTAATGAATCATCAGAGGACTGCGCGGCTATTCGCGAGGGCTTTTCACAATCTTCCTCAAAAACACTCTCTCCGCGGACGCGTTCGACCGCCGCGCGCTCATGGCGGGGCGAACTTCTGAGGGTTCGGCGGTAGGCTTGAGCGGCCGCTGGAGTCATTCCTGAGAGCAGCCAGTGTGAGTGCGCCGGGAACCATGACCAAAAGACGGCAGGTGCAATAAGGACCAGAATGAAGGGGTTGAATACCGCTAGAACGGTGCTGAGGATGAGAATGGCCCTGACCAGCGCACTGGTGAAGAATGTCCGTGCACGTTCGTGTTCAATTATCCGCGAACCTTGCCAAGAAGCGATGGACGCGTGGCCGATGCATGCGGTGAGGGTAATGGCGCAGGCGAGGATGATATTGAGGGGGTCGAATCCAGTTGTCCCCTCCCAAACATTAGGATCGAAAAGGCGTACGTTGAGATGGGCGGAACGCATTGCACCGAAGCCTAATCCTAGGGTCCAACCAAATGGTGCGCTGGCTCGAAGTCCAACGGTTCTTGGGCGCCCGAGCAAAAATAGAGCGAATGCTGATTCGGCCATTCCTATGACCAGTGCAATTATCGAGACCTCGAAGATATTGACCGATGCCTCACGGATATTTGCAAGGATTAGGCCATCGATTACAGAAGCAGCGAGGACTCCGGCTACGAGTCCGAAAAGTAGTGTCTTCACCGCACCGGATAGGTCGTAAAATCCAGTCATTCGAGCGATGGTACCTCGCCATCCAACGTAGATTCCGAGTAAGCCGATGGCGAATGCAAGTTGCATCTCCCACATCGCAATGGGGACCTGTGCCATGTTCCGCCCACAACGCCCCCGCTTTCAGTGCAACGCACGGAGAGGAGCGTAATTGCTTGATTCAGCGCTGAGGGGAGAGTGTCGCAGACGCTCAGCGCCGCGATTTGCAACCAATAACGTTCAAACCACACGCTTCGGACCCACAAGTCATGGCACTCGAGGGTCTGAAGCGTAAGATCCTCGGCTCCATAGGCCTGCTCAAGGGCAAGAGGGAGATTGACGAGGAAACAGTGCGGGAATTGTCTCGCAGCCTTAGACGAGCCCTTTTGGAGGCTGATTTCAATGTCAGGCAGGCCAAGGAGCTGACTGAGCGTATCGAAAGTCGGCTGATGGAAGAGGAAGCTCGTCCTGGAGTCAAACTCGAAACTCACGCGATGAATCTGATTTACACAGAACTGGTCCGCTTACTCGGACCCGCCCGCGACATCAAGCCTCACAATGAGACTGTCTTGATGGTCGGTCTATACGGTCAAGGTAAGACCACGACGACCGCAAAGGTTGCTGAGTGGTGGCGCCGTAAGCATGGCGTCAAAGTAGCCGTTATCGAGGCTGATGTCCATCGACCCGGCGCCTACGCCCAGCTGCAACAACTCCTCGAAGATTCGCCAGTCGAAGTCTACGGAGAACCGGACGAGACTGACGCAGTAAAAATCGTCAGAAATGGAATCAAGGCCGTCGGTACAGCCGACGTTCTGATCATCGACACTGCTGGACGTGACAGTCTCGATGAAGAATTGCGCGAGGAACTCGTTCGTATCGCTGAAATCGCCAACGCCACCGAGCGTTTTCTCGTAATCGATGCGCAAGTCGGCCAAGCCGCCGGTCCTGTTGCCCAAACCTTCCACGATCTAGTCGGAGTCACTGGAACTGTCGTCACAAAACTCGACGGAACTGCTCGTGGAGGCGGCGCCCTCAGCGCTGTTGCCGTCACTGGCGCGCCGATTGTCTTTGTTGGAGAGGGCGAGCGTGTCGGCGACCTCGAGAAGTTCGAATCGGACAGATTCATCTCTCGACTTCTCGGTATGGGCGACATTCAGGGCCTGATCGACCTAGCTCCCGAAGACCTCGATCAGGAAGAAGCGATGCGGCTCACTCAGAGGCTGATGTCGGGTCGTTTTACCCTCAGAGACATGTACACTCAAATGGAAATGATGAGCCGAATCGGAACAGTCGACCGCATCCTTTCTCATCTGCCGGATGGGATGTTTGGAATGGGTTCGATGTCCGCAGGTCAGAAGAAGCAGATGCAGGCAAATCTTGCAAAGTATCGGGTAATTATGGATTCGATGACACAGCAAGAAAAGGATGAGCCACTAATCCTAAAATCGCAACGAATTCGACGCATTGCTCGAGGTTCAGGCACCACTGAAAAGGACGTCAAAGAACTACTCAACCAATGGAATCGTAGCCGGAAAATGATGCGCGGAATGAAGGGCGACAGGCGCATGCGAAAGCAGATGAAATCGATGATGGATGTCGATGATCTCGACCTTGATATGGGGTGAAATTCTGCAACGGCGATTCGCCATAATCGGCCATCTCGCACCGAGTTCTGGAAAGTTAAATCTCAATGATTTAGCAGGTAGTTCAGGCCGTATGGACGTGCTCGTGAGGGTAGTAAATGCGGCTCTATTTGTCTCCCATGGAATCCGCCGAGACACCCATGTGACACTCCTCCTTTGCGGCGGCCCTGGGCCTGATCGGAGGATTTGGTTCAATGGTGAGACGCTCGCCGGCGTTAGGCCAGACGAGCGGTCGATTGCCGGGCAAATCAAAGCGATTCTCAAACGTCCTGTCCCGGCAATCGGTACATTCGACGAAGTCACACAAGGCATTTTCGACACAGGTGGGGGGCTTGCAGAAACTCTTGCAGAATGGGAACGCGAGGATGTTCAATTGCACGTCCTTGATGCAGATGGAGAAGCCCTTGATTCCGTAGTTGAAAGTGAACGAATTGGCTTTTTACTATCTGACCACTTACCTTTGACAGACACGGAAATTCAGATGACTGCGGGGCTGCCACGAGTCAGTTTGGGTGCTGATTGGTTGCAAGGTCATGCCTGCGTGACAATCGTTCATCACGCACTTGATTCGCGGTGAATCATCCCTCAAGCCAGAAAGGGAGTCCATTTGTCCCCGGCTGGGTGGCTGCTGCTAGCAAGCGTTGTGAAATGCCCAGAGGGTGATTCACCGGCCAACAGGAGAGTGGCGTTATTGCAACCGCTCCATCATTGACGGCATTGCAGTCTGTATCGGGAATGTCTTCGTCTTCGATGCGAGCGGCACCGACTTTGTAGGCAACACCGAGATGCTCGGTGTTTGACATATCGATTGCATTGTGATACCAACGCGAACCCAGAGAAACAGTACGGAAGCCATTGGTCCAAGTCTCGGGTGCGTTGATGTTCAACATCAAATCACCATTACAGAATGAATCGATGATTAACTCACGCTCATCTGCTCCTTTGGGTTGGGTATGTGAGCCATTCGGCCGAAGCAGATTTGTTGCCTCCTTCGGTAGGACACGCACTGCTGCCTCGATTACTTCGATAGTCGCCTCAACTGATTGTTCGAAATCGCTGTGCTGGTAGGTTGAGAGGCTCGTAGCGACCGCTGGCATTCCGTAGAGTCCTGCTTCGCGAGCGGCGGAAACTGTGCCTGAATGCATGACATCAACCGAAAGATTCGGACCTTGATTCACACCCGAAACACAGAGAGCTGGCTTCATCTTCGGCGCCCAATGAGCTAATCCGCCGTCGAGAGCAACGATGGCACAATCGCACGGAGTGCCGTCCAAAGAAAACATCCGCAAAGGCGGCCCATCAGAACTGCCTAGGTCAGTTGCAAGATCCGTGCGCTCGACAAATTTGAGGTCGTGACGCAAAGAGAGGCGCATTCCAGACGCTGATTGCTCGCGAGCGGGAGCCATCACAACAATTGGAAAACCACGTGCATGAAGCCCCTGAATCAAGGCATGTAAGCCAGGGGCTTCGATCCCATCATCATTAGTCAGGAATAAACATGGACGAGACATGGACTGCCCAACCACCGTGAGTACATCAATCGACGGGTTCAATCGAATCGTCTGATTCACTCTCGAGAGTCACCAAAGCCAAGCCAGCAACCATCAACAAACCACCGACAATGGTCCAAGCACCAGGAACATTGTCGACTCCAACAATCCAACCAATTACCGAACCAATCACAGGTTCCATAATCAAAATCATCGATATTGTGAGAGGAGGTATCCATCGCAGTACAGCGTTTATCCCAGTGTGACCGGCAAGACCTGGGCCTAAGGCAAGGTAAGCAACATAGCCAACCCAAGCAGCGCTAACCCAACCAAAAGCACCAGTCATTTCCGCCAAGTCAAATGTCATACCCTCTGCGAAAATCGCCCATCCAGTAAGCAAAACCGCTGAGACGGCGGTGACTGGGAAAGCGTAGAGGAACAAGGGCATCCAGCCGCGAACCATTCGTCCAATAACCAGGTAACCGACGACTGTCACCGCTCCAAGGAATGCCAAGAAATCACCATACAAACTCACTCCTGCTTCCTCGCCACCACCACCGACTACAACCGCAGCACCCACAAATCCAACCAAAGCCCCTACTGATTGCATGCGAGTAGCAGGCCGGCGCAAGAGCCACAGTCCGACGATAATGACCAGCGGATGCGCCGTGACAAACAATAGTGAGTGAGTCAAAGTTGTCATATCAAGCGATACTAACCAAGTTCCGAAGTGTAAGGCAAGGCACAACCCTGAGGCACAAAGTAAGCCGAGAGAACCACGCCAATCGTGACGCAGAGCGGAGTCAGCACGCGAGTATTGTAGCAAAAATCCGGGCAATAGCACTAGTGAAGTCGCCTGCAAACGCCAAGCCGCTTTCGTAAGCCCAGCAACACCCTCGATCATCTCGAAAACTGCGCCTGCACTCGACACTGCGAACAATGCAATGCCCATGATTAACCAAGCATGAAGCGGGATTTCGGAGGGTACCGATGACATCAGGACAACTC
>JAQXEV010000066.1 GCA_029250665.1 Candidatus Thalassarchaeaceae archaeon
CGATACCACTTGCTATGGACGCTTATGGTAGGGTGCGTTGCGCCGTTCTAGGAGCTACTGGAATGGTCGCCCAACGATTCTTCCAACGCCTCCAATTTCATCCATGGCTCGAACCCGTCGCAGTCATCGGCTCGCCAGAAACTTCGGGGAGTGCGCATGATGAGTGTCTCTGGAGTTTGGATGAGGAAAGGCCGCCGCAAAGTGGGCTGACGATCGGCGGTCTCGAGGAACTTGATTTGCTGATTGAGGAATTCCGAGATATTGGAGTGCGCATCATCTTCTCAGCACTTCCAGATGAGCCTGCCGGGAGGGTCGAGAGGCCGCTTGCTGAGGCCGGCTTCATTGTCATCTCGCACGCGCAAATACACAGACTCGAAGAAGATGTACCTCTAGTTGTACCTGAAGTGAATATCGAGCACTTAGCAGTGCTCAAAAATCAAGCAAATTCGGGCGGCGGACGGCTGATATCCTGCTCAAATTGCGCAGTCTCTCCTCTTGCCATCACCCTCGCTCCGCTAATGCAGATGGCTCCGCTAGCATCCATCCGAATCGCCACCGAACAAGCCCTGTCTGGAGGTGGCCGTAAGATGTTGGCCGCGGGTCGAGCGGGCGATGAAATATCTCGCGAGATTCCAGGAGAGGCAGAATCCGTCCGAGCCGAATTGGCGAAAATCCTCGATACTAATGTGAGCATTGAAACGGAGTGTGAGAGGGTGATGCGAGATCATGGCCATTATGCGCGTCTGCACGTCGAATTCACTGAGCCAGTGAGCGCCCATCAGGTCATTCGTGAATGGCGAGAATGGACATCACGGAGCCAGCAACTCAACCTTCCATCGGCTCCGTCACGACCGATTATATTCGTCGATGGCAAACTTTCAGAGGAGCACCGTTGGGCCGGTGGAGATGGTGTAAAACATCCCGGCCACGATCTCAAGGCAGGGATGTCTGTGGCGGTCGGAGAGGTGTCTGTCGAAGGTACCAGTCTGCGATTTTCGACAATGGCTGACAATACGATTCGAGGTGCTGCGGGCTACTCAGTTCTGTTGGCTGAGCAGCTTCTCGCAGACGGATTGATGCACGATAACAACACAACACTCGCGCGCGAGTTGTGAAATCTCTTCTTGGAGTCTTGACTTCGAGCCAACCGCACACGCCAATAGAGCGACAGCCTACGCAGGGCGTGCGTCAGCGTCGTCTCGCTATGTTACTCTCCTCGCTCCCCGAGCATCCTTGCTCAGATGTTGGGTTGGAGCAGTATTCGACTAGTGGTGATTTGGCTGCAGCGTGGTTAGCACAAATCGCCGCGTTCGGCGACCTTGATGCTGATTCAGTGGTCGCCGATTTGGGCGCGGGCAATGGAATTCTGGGAATCGGGGCCGCGCTGATGGGTGCTGGTCAGGTGGTTCTGGTCGAATGCGATGAGAATGTTTGTGCTGTGGCATTCGAGGCAGTCGAACAGACCGGGGTTGGTGATATCACTGAGGTGATGTGCAAGGTCGTCAATGAGAACCTGGATATCGCAGGAGTTGACCTTGTAATCTCGAATCCTCCATGGGGTTCTCAAACACCGAAAAGCGACCGCCCATTTCTCGAAGCAATACTCCGCAGTGGTGCGAATTCTCATTTGATGCATAGCGCTAAAGCAACTCATATAGAACCGCTTTTTGAGGCAGCTGGCTGGAACGTTGAGCGATATTGGGAAGCGGACTTTGCTTTGCCTGCTGCCTACGCCCATCACTCCAGCCGCCAGGGTAAGACACGAGCCGCATTCTGGCGGTTGATTCCACCCGAGTGAAACCCCCCTCGCTCCGAGAGCTCTGAAGGGGCCTTCCACCGCCGTGCTACGCACGGCCGGACCGTTCATAGGGGGCGGTCCGGTCGCCGGCCTCGATGAGCGCTGCTGACGGAGACTTCGTCACGCCCGGTAACACGGTCGAGATCCCAGCCGATGCTAACCTCGGCTCGGGCCTTTCACAGACCGACTCCGGTGCAATCGCACTGGTCAGCGGCACCGTCGTCAGCAACGATGGAACGATTTCTATCGAGGCCAACCGGCCAGAGACAAACTCACCTCAGATTGGCGACGATGTTATCGCCGAGGTCACCAAGCTGATGCCCAAGGTCGCGATGGTACGCTTACTCCACATCGAGAAGGAAGCAGGTCACCGCGACCTTGCCGCCCTGAATCTCTTCGCCGACATTTTCGTCACTGAGATTGTAGACCGATTCTTGCCTTCCCCGGGCGATGCGATGCGAACTCGAGATTTGATCCGAGCTCGCATCACTCAAATTGAACCGAACGTTAAGGCAAGCACTCGTGGCTCGCCCGAACTCGGAGTCCTATCGGCAATCTGCCCTGCTTGCGGAATCGACCTCGTCACCTCCGCAGCTAAGGACGATTTCAACGTCGATTGCCCACGCTGCGACTACATTGGTTATCGCGCGCTCTCCAACGGCTTCGGCCACGGGCACATCCTCGGAGACGACGTTCAGAGTCTCAATCGCGGCGGCGAGCGTTGGTCTGCAGACGCTGAGAAGAATCTCGGTCACGAGGGCGCTCGACCCTACCTCTCCCCAATGGCCGATCATCGCCGCGGACTCACCCACGATGCCCCAGCGGCGGCGATGCGCATGCGCGCAGCAATCACTGGAAAAGGAGGCCGTGGAAGAGGTGACGGAGGCAAGGATCGCGTCCAGCACGAATGCAAGTGCACTCTCTGCGGAATCGACACAACCGTCCCATTCAAACCGACACCCGGCAAGCCAATCCGCTGCCGCGACTGTATGGGCAAAGTCAAGGATGGCAAGGCAACCAAGGAGCAATTGGCGGCTGAGAGAGAGGTTCTGACAAAGGCTCGAGCCGAGTCTTCTGAGACTTCTGGCATCAAACTTTTCGTGGCGCGTCTCGCCTACAAAGTGACCGAAGATGAACTACGTACTTTGTTCGCTGACCATGGAGAGATTAGCGAGTGTAGCATCGCCACCGACCGTGAAACCGGTCAATCTCGCGGTTTTGCTTTCGTCAAGTTCGCCAGCCGCAAAGCTGGCGAGAAGGCAATCAAGGAACTCGATGGGACTGAGATTCACGGTCGCAAGATTTCGGTTCAAGAATCCAATGACGGCGGTGGCCGTCGAGGTGGAGACCGCCGAGGTGGGCGTGGTGGAAACCGCGGCGACCGCGGTGGTAATCGCGGTGGCGGGCGCCGCAACTGAGCTACCGCTCGAAGGATTACTGGCATCGATTCTTTTCGCGCGCGAGGACTCGTTCAATCGAAGTCGTGAAGGCTCAGTGTTCAGCCGAGCGACTGAGGGATTCGATGGAAGGCTGGCTTGTCCTCGATGGTTACGAGGATGAACCGGCTGCCTTTGGCGTGCCGAATTACCTTGGATTCCACATCCGCTACATCTGTGGAGTGCTGGAATCTCGAGGTATTCCATACACGTACATGACTGTGGATCAGTGGCGGCTCAAGCATAAGAAGCGCCTCTCAGAACCTGATGAAAGAGCCGCCCTGCAACGAGAACTTGCCAACCTCGACGGTGCGGTAGTCCTCGCAGGTTCCGTAGTTCCTGGTAAATATGTTCGAGGAACTCCGATTTCCCGCCGCGAACTCGACGAGTTCCTCGCCATCCTCCCGCACGAACAACCAGTTATTGCAGGAGGCTGGGCAATCAGACATTGGCGCTACGACGGCTGGATTCCACTCCGCGCCAACCTATTCTGTGCGGTGCAAGACACCGACGCAACCCTCGACAATTACCTCTCCTCCGGCCAGTGGAAACACAAGCGGCGTAGCCCAGAGCAATGGAATGAGTGGGCAAAGGCGGGAGCGAAGGGCCAGTGTGTCACCGCTCACCCCGACCTCGTTACAGAAGATGGCCGACCCGGTCCATTGACCTACGAGGTTGAACTCTACCAGGGTTGTGTCAGATTCAAGCGTGGCTGCAAATTTTGTATCGAGCCGAAAAAGGGAGTGCCGATTTGGCGAGAGGAAGAGGACGTTATCACTGAGATTACCACAGCTCTGGACAACGGAGTCCACCACGTAAGAATAGGCGGCGCTACAGACATTTACACCTACAAAGCCGAAGGAGTCGTCGAACTCGAATATCCAGTCCCGAACCCTGAACCAATAGCCAGAGTTCTACACGGTTTGAGAGAGGATGAACGCCTCGAAATCCTTCACGTCGACAATGGAAACCCATCCATCGTCGCAGAGAATCTCGAACCTGCAACAGAGATCACTCGCACCCTTGTAGAAACCCTGTCCGATGGCGCAGTGCTCTCTTTCGGACTCGAATCAGCCGACCCGCGAGTGCACGAAGAAAATTGGCTCAATTGTGACTCAGCCCAACTCAAAACAGCTATCCGCCACATCAACGAACATGGCCGCGAACGAGGCGAAAGAGGTCTACCAAAACTTCTCCCCGGCCTCAATTTCATTGCCGGTCTCAACGGCGAAACAGAACAATCCTACGACCTCAATCGCAAACTCCTCCACAGCCTGCGCGCGGAAGGCCTCTGGCTTCGTAGAATCAATATCCGCCAAGTCGAAGGTCAAGGCTTCCAGCCAATTCCCGAAGACATCTTCCGCGCATTCAAAAAAAGCGTCAGAGAAGAAATCGACAAACCTCTTCTCGAAGAGATGTTCCCGGTGGGTACTCGCCTAACGAATGTCTGGTGGGAAACTCACGAAGACCGCATCCGCAGACCCGAACAAGTACTCAACCCAGAGCATAGAGACCCTGCGATTCATGGCCGCTCAGGAATCACCTTCGGCCGTCAAATTGGAGCATATCCAATCCTAATCGGAATTCCTTACCAAATCCCCCTCGAAACAGAATCAGACATCATCGTCACAGGTCATGGCATGCGCAGCATCAGTGGAGTCGAGTCACACCTATCGATCAACACTGCAACTCAGTCTCAACTCGAAGCCATCCCGGGTATAGGTAGCAAAGCGGCATGGCGCATCATCTCTGAAAGAGCGAAATTGGCCCGTAAAGCCCCCGAAAGGCCATTTGACAGCGTCGAAGAGGCACTAGAAGCAGCGGGCCTCCAGTCCTACGGACTGTCTCTTGAGGTGCTCAACGCGTGATGCAAACAGTTCAGGCATAGGGAATAGTGATAATCTCAGCAAGCGCGCCAATATTCATGCTGAACGAGAAAACCAAGAGGACACTCGCGCTCGGAATATGCACACTCTTCCTCGGGGTGACTATGCTCGGCTTCCTGATTGGTAGCCAAGGTGCAACGCTCGTACTCGGCGCTGAGGAGGACGCAGATTTCACGCACAGCAGCGGTCCGACACTGAACATTCGTGGTAGCGAGGCCGGATCGGTCTTCTCTCATTCTGTCCTCAACATCGCTGATGATGGACCAATCGTTGTGCTAGCAAATGGGACTACGGTCGAGTGGTCCGCTGGTTCTGCGGTTTATTCTGAGGATTCTGTGATTTCGAGTTCAGGAGCAGGACAATGTTCGATTCTGAGTAATTATTCGATGTACTGCACTGGTTCGAATAATTACGGTCAATTAGGACTTGGGAACACAGCAGCCAACGCTGGATATGTCAGTTTGAGTTCTGAGCCAGTGGTTGTCGACGAGGGCAATGATCACTCTTGTGCTATCCTCGTCGATGCGAGTTTGTGGTGCTGGGGTCGCAATCATCACGGTCAGATCGGTGATGATTCTACGACTAACCGTGTCTCGCCCGTGCAAATCGATCTAGGTACCGACGTCGATGTGGTTTCCGTGTCAGCGGGAGAGGATCACACCTGTGCCATCACAGACACAGGGGATGTCAAGTGCTGGGGATACAATATCCGTGGGCAATTGGGCGATGGCACCACCAACGATTCACATGTTCCAATCGAGGCCAATCATTCAACTGGTTTGCGCGCAGTTTCTTTGGTTACCTCGGGCCGTTCGACCTGCGCCATCTTCGACAATGGCTCGGTCGGTTGCTGGGGTAACAAATACACAGTATTCTCTGACAATGGTGCGTCGACCGCAAATGTCCATCTTGTCGATTTGGGCGCCAGCGCCACGGCGACGATGATCGATGGCGTCGGTTCCCACACCTGCGCTGTCATCGACGATGGTTCGATGCAGTGCTGGGGAGTGAATACTCACGGACAACTCGGCGATGGCACCTGTTCCTCGACGATTAACTCGGCCTGCTCGGCCGAGAATATGTTCCCTGGTGAGGGAGATTCGACTGTTCAGGTAAATTTGAGCGCCGGCCTTTCAGTGCTTGCTGCGGCGACCAGCACGGATTCGACGTGCGCACTTCTATCAGACGATTCGCTGCGCTGCTGGGGCGCGCAGTCGGGCGAATTCGACAATACAAGCGATTCAATGCTTAACCCATATGAGTTGAGCTTCACCGATGGCGCACACGTCGCCTTTACCGATCAGGACATGGACGGCGACGGAACTCGCAACATCTTCGATACCCATCAGACCGGTGACGATGACGGTGATGGCGTCATCGATACCGCCGACGATTATCCAAACAATCCGGCGCGTTGGACCGATTGTGATGAGGGCGAGTATGGTCGTCTAATCTGTACTGATGCCGACGCTGGTCACTCTGCGCCAGGTAATACTCTGGTTCAGACTCAATGTGAGACCGGGACCTTCCAGCCTTACACCGGCCAGTCGACCTGTCTCGATGCCTCCGCTGGTCATTACTCAGATACGGCCGGAGCCACATCTCAGAGTGCATGCGCGAGCGGATATTACAACGCGATGGTGGGGCAATCGTCCTGCACCGCCGCGCCCGCCGGATCTTTCGTATCGACTAACGGTGGAGACGCTGGAACAACCAATACGACAGCGCTACCGCTCTCTACGATGAGTGCTAATTACTCGGCGTCGATTAAAGGCGGCAGCGACACCACTGACGTATTCTCTCTCGATTTGCCAAGAAATGCTTGGTTCTCTGCCAATCTCACCTCGCCGGTGGGACAGGACTTCAACATCGATTTACTCAACGAGACTTTCGATATAGTCTCGTTCTCAGCGACCAATGCGACCCAAGAAGAGGTCTCAACATCGGCTGCCGGCAATGCAAGCGGACTCTATTACATCCGCATCGTGTATTCCTCGGGTTCGACCGGACCTGGCAATTACTCACTGGTCATCGACCTACGTTCGACCTCTGGCTCGATGTCACAGATTGGTTCAACGGCGACCTTGGTCGATGCCGAACATGGAATATCGACGACGCTGTGTGGCATCGGAACCTGGCAGAATCAAGCCGGCTCTACCTCCTGTAATGCAGCCTCCGCCGGACACTATGTCTACGGAACTGGAGCGACCACACAAACTGCGTGCACTCCTGGCTATTACCAGCCGAATACCGGTCAGACGACTTGCATAGTCGCCTCGACTGGATATTACGTCCCGAATTCGGGCGCCGTCTCGCAGACAGCGGCCTCGCCCGGTTACTACGTCAATGCCTCAGGTTCTTCTTTCCAGCAGGCCTGCGCTGCGGGAACTTACCAGCCATCAGCGGCGCAGAACACTTGCTTCGCAGCGAATTCAGGATATTACGTACCGACAGCAGGACAAGCAAACATGACAATCTGTGATGTCGGCACATACCAGCCGAATACCGGACAGACCTCCTGCATCGACGCTGATCCGGGTAATTATGTCCCAAATCAAGGGGCAACGGCACAGTCCCAATGTTTGGTCGGGACGTACCAACCATACTCGGGCCAGTGGTCCTGCCTCAATGCCGACCCAGGGCACTATGTTCCTACAGTGGCATCCACCTCACAGATTGCCTGCGTCCCTGGAACCTATCAGCCTGCGAGTGGTCAGGACAAATGTGATTCAGCCTCCGCCGGCTATTTCGTCAATAGCACTGCGGCAGCCAGTCAGGATCCATGTTTGCCCGGAACTTATCAACCAAGTATCGGGCAGACCGAATGCCTAGCCGCCGATGCTGGGCATTATGTCGATACGCAAGCGGCGACGGCTCAAACCGCTTGTTCAGCGGGTTCTTACAATCCCAATACCGGAGCCGATGAAGCCAGCGATTGTATGCTAGCAGATACAGGACACTACGTCGCTCTCGATGGCTCGATTGCGCAGAGTTCCTGCGCTGCGGGGACCTTCGCGGCTAATATGGGACAAATCGCCTGTGATGCAGCGGCTCCAGGGTACTACGCCCCTGATGTCGCCGCTGTCGCTCAAATTCCTTGTGCACTCGGATCTTGGCAAGCCTCTCAGGGAGCGACTGAGTGCGCAACCGCCGATCCCGGCCATTATGTCAATGAGCTGGCCTCCACAATGCAGACTGCTTGTGCTGCCGGCTCATACAATCCAAGCAGTGGTTCGATCGACTCAGATGACTGCATGGCCGCCGACGCTGGAAGTTACGTAGGAAATGATGGCTCACCCGAGCAATTACTCTGCCCAGCAGGAACCTATCAGCCAGCACCTGGCCAGTCAAGTTGTATTGATGCCGACTTCGGCTACCACGTGCCGACAGATGGTTCGACGGGACAGATTGGTTGCAGTATGGGATCCTACCAAGGCGAACGAGCCGGCACAGAGTGTCTAACAGCTGAGCCAGGCCATTACGTCGATTCTCACTTTGCATCCGCTCAGCAAGCCTGCCTCGCGGGCACATACAATGCCAACAGTGGTTCGACCTCGGCTAACGATTGTATTGAGGCCAACCCAGGATACTTCGTCGCTCGTACAGGATCCTCCGCTCAAGAGGCATGCGAATTCGGAAGTTACCAGCCGAGCACCGGCTGGTCGAACTGCCTCGTAGCCGACTCCGGTCACTATGTCAACACGATGGCTGCAACTGCCCAAATCGCTTGTGAGGCAGGAAGCTACAACCCTAACTCGGGCTCGGTCTCGGCCTCAGCCTGCTCCGATGCAGACCCCGGAAACTACGTCCCTGACCCCGCCTCGTCTGCCCAGATTCCATGTGAGGAGGGAAATTATCAGAACTTCCGTGGACAGACCGAGTGCAAATCCGCAGACCTCGGTTATTACGTCGATTCCCCGTCAGCAATCTCGCAAAATCCAGCCCCTATTGACTACTACATAGACACCGAAGGAGCGACCGAAGCCCTGCCTTGTCCTAATGGACGGATGACAATGGTCGAAGCAGCCAAGGATGTCAGCGATTGTCACATCGATACCGACTACGACCGAACCCCAGACTTCCTCGACAGAGATGATGATGGCGACGGTATCGACGACGGTTGGGACCTATGCGATTACGGATTGATGAACTGGACCAGCACCAAGTTAAACGACTGGGACCAAGATGGTTGCGAGGATACTCTCGAGGATGATGACGACGATAACGATGGATACCTCGACGACAACGATGCCCTCCCACTCGACCCCGAAGAATGGCTAGACACTGACGGCGATGGAATCGGCAATAACGCGGATACCGACGACGACGGTGATGGCATTCCTGACCTTGAAGAGCAGAGTCTCGGTTTGGATCCGCTCGTTGCAGACTACGATGGAGATGGGTATAACGACAGCATCGATGCTTTCCCAAAAGATCCTGATGAGTGGATTGACACCGACGGCGACGGGGTCGGAGACAACTCTGACAAGTTCCCCACGGTCAAATTTTACCAGAATTATGTTCAGGCTTCGATTCATCTTGTGATTGGCCTGATCATCCTCGGTGTCATCGGCTTCAGTGTGCGCATGGGAATGGGCCGAAATGAGAAACCTGAGGCCGATGATAGCACGCACGAATTACGTGAGATTGGGGGTGTCGAAGTACGGATTTCAGCCGAGGATATGCTGGATGATGACGAGCCGGTTCCAGAACCAGAGCCTGAGCCTGAATTCACGCCACCTGTAGCGATGTTCGATTTGGAC
>JAQXEV010000110.1 GCA_029250665.1 Candidatus Thalassarchaeaceae archaeon
GCAAAAAGTGCCAATTCCTCTTCGATAGTTTCAGGATCTCTAGGGCCACTGTCGGAATTCATCGTAATCACTCAGGCTTCAGCAGTTGGGTTCCAACCGGAGACATAGGCCTCCTCCATGACATTGAATGAATCTTCGGTGCCTGTGAGGTCGATGTCGAGGCTGGCGAGATTTTCTTCAATTCTACCAGGATTGCTCGACTTCGGAATTGTAATCGCTCCCGTATCATACACCCATTTGATAGCTGCTTGAGCCGGTGTACAGCCAACCGATTCGGCGATTGCAGCGAGGCTCCCGCAGTTCACTTTTTGTCCGCGTGCGAGAGGTGAGTAAGCCATGACGCGGGCACCTGAGGCTTTGGTGGCTGCGCGTAGGGCTGGGCGTTGGTTCCACGGATGGAGTTCGACTTGATTGACTGCGGGAAGAATGGTTGCGTAGGCGCGCATATCGTCTAGATGATGGGCGCCGTAATTACTCACTCCAATCGCTCTGGTCCAACCTCTTGCAAGGCACTCCTCCATACCTTTCCATACACCTGGACGTGCATCGATGTCTTCTGGTGGTGCGTGGACGAGGTAGAGGTCAAGTTGTTCGAGTCCTAACATGTCGAGGCTGCTGCGGCAGTGTTCGAGTGCAGCCTCGTAACTTGTTGCATGCGGGCGGCGCAACTTGGTGACGACGAAGATTTCGTCACGGGGAATTCCACTTTCTCGAATGGCTGCCCCGGTTTCTGTTTCGTTGGCATATGAGCGGGCTGTGTCGATGAGTCTGTATCCTGACTGAATGGCGTGCTGCACGGCTGTTCTGCATTCTCCACCTTCTGACATTTGCCAGACTCCGAGCCCGAATCTCGGCATCTCAATTTCGTGTTCGCGCTCGCCAGTGGCTACGTTGGTGTGACCGATGGAGACGGTCTCGAAAGGGGCTGGCATGGCTTGGGCTGATTATTGCAGGACTTGAGGTTGATGTTCGGGGCGGGGTTGAAGACGACAACTCCCTCGTTGCTCCATGGCTGAGTTGCCAGAGGGGGTCGAATTGCCTAGCGCTCAGATCGCTCGACCTCGCCCCTCGGCTGCTGCTGTACTGAGTCGCGGTGCTGGAGAAAAGCGCGAAATTTTACTCTGCCATCGGGTTTCTGAGGTTCCGTCTTTTCCCGATTTCTGGGCATTTCCAGGCGGCGGAGTCAGTCGGGTTGACCGTGCCGCCGCTGAAGCCAATCCAGATTGGTTTGCTGAGCGAGATGATGGTATTTCTTTGATTGCTCTATTGCGTGAAATGGTCGAGGAAGTGGGCATCGCTCCGGATGGTTCGGGAGGTTTTCTACAAGTCACTTCCGACCTACGGGATGAAGTCAATTCTGACAAGGCATCCTGGGCTGTCCTCGCCACAGACAACAGGCTCTTAGTGAGTGGTTTTTCTGCAGATTTAATCACCGAACGCACCACCCCTCCGTTGGCTCCAGTACGCTTCGCTAATCGATTCTATCACGTCGATTTAGGAGACTCGACGATCGAGCCAACACTACCCAGCGGACGCTCGGAATTTGACGAATTCCGCTGGTGGAAGCCAGCCGCCCTACTCGATGCTTGGCTGTCCCATTCGGTCAAGCTCCCACCGCCGCAAGTCACCCTAATCCGTGACCTCGTCGAACATGGATTCGAAGCCCTAGCCCAAGACCCGCCTTCCGGCTACCACATCATCGAGTTCGCCCCTGGTGTCGAGTGCGTTCCACTCCCGACTGCAACCCTACCGCCGGCAACCCACACAAATTGCTACGTCCTCGGCCAAGCCGGCGGGCCACGCATCCTAGTCGACCCCGCGGCAAAATCGGCGGAAGCCCTCGAAATTCTCTCTACTAAAGTTACGGAAATCCAAGCCACAGGAAGCGAAATCATCGGTACGATATTCACCCACCGACACCCTGACCACATAGGAGATCTGTCAGCCATTTCATCGATGTACCAAGCCCCTATATTGGCATCGTCCGAAACCCACGAAGTAATTCCCCCCTGCGATACGGATAGTACGCTCAAAGAGGGCGATGAGATAACCCTCGGTGAAGTCACATGGACGGTTATCGAAACTCCCGGGCACTGTCCCGGACACATCTGTTTATGCAGCGAGGCCGGAATAATCAGCGGCGATAACGCGACTGTCTTTGGCACAATCCTCGTCCCCTCCGGAGAAGGCGACATGAACGCATATCTTGCAGGCCTCGAACGCCTGCGTGACATCGACCTACCCCTTCTTTTCCCAGGTCATGGACCGATGGTAGCCAATCCAACAAGGCTTCTAAACCGCTACCTAAAGCACAGGAAAGCGCGTCATTCTAGAGTTCTTGAGGCAGTTATATCTGGGAAAAAAAGCCTTGCAGACATCGCTTCCGAGGCCTATTCAGATACACCAGATGCGCATCCTCATCTTGCCCGAGATCAGACTCTTTCCCACTTGAAAGCATTAGAAAAGTCGGGTGAAATCTACAGAATAAAGAAAGATTGGTACAAAAATTAGGTTGTTCAATATGGGATTAGAACTGTGGCAAGAGATCCCTGAATTTGAGGGTGCATCAGTCGAGCGTCTCAGTATCGAAACCACCCCTGGAATCCACCTTCGCGTCCTCCGTTGGACCCCTGAAAATCCCCAAGCCAGTCAAGCCAGAACCCTCGTCATGGTACCTGGATGGAACTCTGTGCCGGATGGATGGTTTCCAATTCTTGCAGAATGGGTGAAGTGCCGCCCCATCGTCTATATCGAAAGCCGAGAGAAAGGCAGCTGTCGTATCGATGGACCGATTTCAAAGGAAACTTTTCTGATTCCGAACATCGCCTCAGACCTACCATCTGTCCTCGAAAAACTTGCAATTGATCCCGTCGAGTGTGATGCATTTGCTGCCTCACTCGGCGCCACACTTCTGCTCGAAACTCTACGAGAACAAACTCTGGTCCCACGAAGCCTCGTGCTGCTATCTCCAAACCTCGCCTTCGTGCCTCCGTGGTGGGCGCGACCATTGATTCCCGCCCCTCTATTCCTCTACTCTGCCCTCGTCCGCTTCATCATCTGGTACCTTGACCGTCGGCTCAAGGAAGAAGGACAAAGAATCCGTTATCGAAGAACCCTACTAGCGGCTCCAATCGATAGACTGCGCCTCGCTTCAATGATTTTCAAGAATTACAAGATGGACCTTGACTTCGCCCGCAATTCAACGCCTGTCGGCGTCCTTCGTGCCTCCTCCGACACCCTGCACGACCACTCGGACGCAGGAACACTGAGTGCCAATATCCCTAATTGTCAGTTGATTGAAATCGAAAGTAATCAATTCGCTCACGAAGCCGCTGCGTTGCCGATTATCGAAGGCTTCTTCGAAGCAATGGATTGACCCGCCTCACGCCAGCGGCGTGAAGGGATCGTCGGACCCCCAAGGGTCGACCGCCCCGTCATCGTAGCGGCCAAGACGGTCGTACAAATTCTCGATTATCGCATAGGGCCAATCTGGATTGTCAGGACCGAAACGCTTCGCCATTCGGTCCCCTTCGCCGCCGTGGAAGTGCATAGGCACCTCAAGGCGGCGCAACATTCCATCAGGAATTCCTCCCATCGCAAAGAGATGTTCGGAACCACCACGCCCAAGCACCCGATCGGGTACCGAGTCCTCATCGACGGGTGCCTCGCATGCGTCGACGATTGTGTCGATCATTGCATCGTAAGCTGCATCCAATCCACCCTCGTGCGTAATCGCCTCGATTGTTCCCATCACACCCAGAGGGTCGAGTTCGCCAGTCAGCATCTGTAACCAAGTGTGATGCGACAAACAACGCAAAATCCACGGGTCAGCAGCTACATGCCTCCAAGCAGCGAAAGGACCGCGAGCACGGTCGCCAGGTTCAGGCAACAGACCGTGCTCGATGAAAGCGTCCTTCAGACCACCCAAACGAGTCGGGTCCATCGCGATATGAGCATTGGCGAGCGTCTCTTCTGTCAGCAACCACCAATCCGGCCCCTCTCGACGCGTCGAAATCGCCTCGTGTAATTCGTCATAATCTCCGAAAGACGGTGGTAAAGCGCCTGACTGAGCGTGTGTTCGGAGAACGTGAGAGGTCATGCCAGAGTCAACCCTGTGATGGAAATATTCGTGGTCAAAACCAAAGATAAAAGCGAGATCTAGCGCCAACATTTCAACATCTTCCATGCCATCTGCATTCATCCTATTGGCGATTATAGCAGCTTGTTCAGAGAGTGCGTCAGCATTGCAATGAATCCCCCAATCAAGATCGACATCTGGGCCCTCGGAATCGCGTCGAAGCATCGGTCGATACCAGAAAGCGCGCAGACCGACATCAGCCTCACCCATGGTCTCAGGACCATGAATGAAGGGGGTGCCCTCGCCCATCCGCAGTCCGCCCATACCAGTCATGGCCATCGAGCCCGCGCCGTGGGCTATCAAGCGATTGTCTGATGAAGGGCACGTGGGACAGCGGGTTGAGAGCCATGCGCGCGCAGTCTTCCTCCTTCGACGTGGCGCGCATCGTGCGCGAACTTCGGACAATGGTCGGCGTTCGTGCACGTAAGGCGTATCAACCGCACTATGAGCAGGTTGTTCTGCGACTAAATCCGAAGGGAAAACCGCCGATTGATTTGGTGATTGTTCGGGGTAAGCGGCTGTACATGTCGCGGCGTGATAGGCCAATGCCGAACAATCCATCTCCTTTTGCGATGCTTTTGCGAAAACACCTGGGAAATTCACGTTTAGTTGCAGTTGAACAGGTTGGATTCGATAGAGTTTTGATATTGACATTCGAGCATGGTGGTGGTCGATTAAAACTGGTCATCGAGCTATTTCGAGATGGCAATGTTCTGCTACTGGATGATGAAGATGTAATCATTCAGCCGTTGACTCATGTAAAATACGCCAGCAGATCATTGAAGCGCGGTGAGCAATACATCCCTCCACCCGAAACTGTGGATCCACGTGGGCTCGACCGAGCTGAATTGGATACAATTCTGGATGAGTCGAACCATTCGATGATTCGTACCCTAGCCGCGCGGGTAAATCTGGGGCGGATTTACGGGAATGCTGTTTGTACCGCGGCTGGAATCGGGTTGGATGAGCCTGCAGATTCACTTGATGATGAGCAGAGGCAGGCTCTCAGCGATGCGATGACTGGCCTTCTTGAGGAATTGTCAGAAGGTGAAGGATCGTATCTCTGGTTCGAAGATTCTGACGGACTGATGGCGTGGAAAGCAGCAGAAGATCCTGTCAACATCGATTCGGCGAGTTCTGGAATTTCCGAATTCTCACCAATCGAATTGCCATTCATGGAATCGTCAATGCAAGTCGACATTGAGAACCTCTCTGCGGCTTATGATGCCGTCTTCGGAGCGCACGATGCGATAGCCTACATCCGCCGCGAGGAGGAAAAACTCGCTGCGGTGGGCGAGGACGAGGAAGAGCAGCGCGCCAAGTTGGACCGCAGAGCGTTACAGCAACGCTCTGCTATCGAGCGATTTGAGTCGCAAGCCATCTTGACTCAAGTTCTTGCCAAGTCGATTCAAGATAATTGGACACATGTCGACGATCTACTTAGTCAAGTCAATTCGCTAATCGAGAACGAGGACTGGCAAGCCCTTGACCGGAAGGTGGAGGATGTAGCGTGGATTGACCGAGTCGACCCGGCTAAGCGAACCATTCTCGCCCGTCTGCCAGATGAGGATAACGAGCCGGGAGCCAGCGTCACCCTTGCGGTTGAGAAGAGTGTTCATCAGAACGCTCAGACCTATTTCGAACAAGCTCGAACTCTCAAAGACAAGGCCAAGGGAGCCAAGGCAGCACTCGAGCGGACTGAAACACAGGCTACGAAAGAGCAGGCCAAGCGGGCAAAGGAAGCTGCTGCGGGTCGGGTCAGGCTAGCAAAGCGTAGCAAGCGCTTCTGGTTCGAAAAGCATCGCTGGGGGATTCTTTCAGACGGTCGAATGATTGTCGGAGGTCGCGATGCAAAAGGAAATGACACGGTTGTCCGCAAGTATCTGCGATCAACCGACCTCTATATCCACGCCGACTTACACGGCGCACCATCTTGCTCACTGAGATTACGTGACGGGCTCGAAGTAGACCCAAATCCAATCGGATTCAGGCCTGAAGGAGTTGCTTCGTTGAAGATTTCACAGGAATTTGCCGATGGACTGGAAGATGCACAGAATCTGCCCGCCGGGATCATCGAAGAAGGAGCGCAACTTGCAATTGCATGGTCGCGTGCATGGGGTAGCGGCGGGGCAGCTGCAACCGCTTTCCACGCCCGCCCAGCACAGGTCTCAAAGCAGACTGAGAGCGGCGAATCAATAGGTCGTGGAGCATTCGTCGTCAGAGGCCAGAGGACTTGGTATCGCGATGTACCGATGGAGATTGCCATCGGCTTCGCAACTATCAACAATATTCCAATTCCAGTCTCAGGAACTGCGGCCGGAGTCTCGAAAATTTGCCAACGTTGGGCGCTCATAAAGCCCGGCCGAGAGAAGAAAGAGACCATCGCCAATCGAATCGCCAAAGCCACAGGATTGGCTCAGGACGATGTGCTCTCTGCCCTTCCGTCCGGCGCCTGTGAAATCGTAGATCACGGACTCTTAGGTTGAAGTCACTTAGACCGCTTTTCATCCCACTCAGGTTTTGTGATAGCGTACAATTTAGCGTCAACATAGTGGTCGTAGAGCCATTCCCTATCCTTGGTTATACCCTCTAATCTCATTCCGATTCTTTCTGCTACCTCGCAACTTGCTACATT
>JAQXEV010000057.1 GCA_029250665.1 Candidatus Thalassarchaeaceae archaeon
CTGCTCACCGAAAGCGACGATGTTGAGACTCTTCTCGACCGCTTAGACGGTATCATCATCGCCGGCGGTCGAGACGTCGACCCCGCTCGATACGGCGAAGAGCCACACGAGCGCACAGACAACCTTCGCCCCGAACAAGACACTTGGGAATCCTCTCTCATCGCCACAGCGATCGAGCGCGACCTTCCATTACTCTGCGTCTGCCGTGGCCACCAACTCCTCGCCGTAGAACGTGGTGGCCGCCTCTACCAGCACCTCCCAGAGACTCCTGGCTTCGAGAAGCACGGCGCAACAGGTGGTAAGTGGTCTAATCATACAGTCGAAATCGACCCAAATTCAAGACTCGGTTCGATTCTCGGTACAAATGTAATTGGCAACTCGGGTCACCATCAAGGAGTAGCCGATGCAGGTGATCTCAAAATCGTAGGGAGAACCGAAGATGGCCTCATCGAAGCGGTAGAACTTCCAGGGGCCAGTTTTCTCCTCTCGATGCAATGGCACCCTGAGATGCTTAACCAAACCAAGGTTTTCGACGCATTAATTGAGGCTGCACGTGCTTGAGATTTCTCAAAATCAATGGTCTCAACCATTTGATTGATGAACTCGTTAGTTAAGTCGGGCCCAATGAGGGACAGCCATCGTGCCCCAGTCATTGGAGTGACTGCCTGCAAGCGAGAGTCCTCATTCGGTCCTTGGAACCTCGAAGCGGTCATCCTCCCCTCTGGCTACACTACAGTAATTGAAGAGGCGGGGGGAAAACCTCTCGTCCTACCGCCAGGTTGTTGTTCCTCCTTACTCGAACTTCTTGACGGTCTCGTCGTGGCTGGTGGACCGGACATCGACCCCTCTCTCTACGGACAGAAACCTTGTGAGCACATCTCATTGGCACATCCCGATCAGGATGGCTCAGAATCGGATTTGATTCGAGCTGCTGTCGAACGTGACATACCCCTACTCGGAATTTGCCGTGGAATGCAATTGATGTGTGTCGTCCATGGCGGGAAAATCCACCAACACCTCCCAGAAACCCCTGGGCATGAAGAGCACGGAGGATGGGATGGCGAGGTTACCGAGCATGGCGTCCAAACCGTCGAGGGAACTCATCTCCGTTCTATTATGGGCACAAATTTCTCCGTTAATTCGACCCATCACCAAGGTGTCTTCGACCCCGGAAGCCTCTCCACCTCTGCCCATTCATCTCACGATGGGCTCATCGAAGGGGTCGAGCGAACTGACAAGCGATTCTGCATCGGAGTTCAATGGCACCCCGAACGCATCGGCCACGTCGGATTGTATCGCGCGCTCGTTGATGCGGCGCGAGGTTCATGACCGAGCGGCGCGCGGATTCACTCCGAGAGCATGGTATTGCGAGTCTACGACACGCGCTCGCGCGCAAAGCGTGAATTCGAACCTCTGGTCGAAGGAAGTGTCAGACTCTACGCATGTGGAATCACTCCGTATTCCCCAAGTCACCTTGGACACGCTCGCCAAGCCATCGCCTTCGATGTCATCGTACGATGGCTTCGTCACTCGGGCTACGCAGTCGATTATGTCACTAATTTCACCGACATCGATGACAAAATCATCAATGTCGCGAACGCCGAAGGCGTCGATTTCACCGTCGTCGCAGAACGCAATATCGCGGACTATTACACCGTCATGGACGCGATGAACGTTCTTCGCGCCGACACCTACCCCCGCGTAACAGAAACAATCCCAGAAATCATCGACATGGTCGAGCAACTCATCGGTAAAGGACACGCTTATGTCGCCAATGACGGGGTCTACTTTGAGATTGATTCTGCCCCCGAAAAATATGGTGAATTAACCGGCCAAACGTTAGAGATGGTGCGAGCCGGTGCAGGCGGTCGCGTTGACAATACCGGCTCGGGCAAGCGCGACCATCGCGACTTCGCTCTGTGGAAGCTTGCCAAGCCAGGAGAACCCTCCTGGGAGAGTCCTTGGGGCGAGGGACGTCCAGGCTGGCACATCGAGTGTTCAGCAATGTCACTCAAGCATCTAGGCGAGACTTTCGACATCCACGGAGGTGGTGCTGATCTCTTATTCCCTCACCACGAGGCCGAGATTTTCCAATCCGAATGCTGCCTTGGACACGAACCTGTCGTCAAGTACTGGCTGCACAATGGACTCATCAACGTTGACGGCGAAAAAATGTCCAAATCTCTCGGAAATTTTTGGACGATTAGTGATACCTTCGAACACGTCGATCCGCTCGAACTTCGCTACGCTTTACTCAATGCTCCTTATCGCCAGCCGATTGAATTCAACATGGCGATGTTGGAGGAATCGAAGAAGCATCACGAGCGCATGATGGAAGTCTATGGTAAGGCGCTCGTGGCGGCGGAAAGTAGCGAATGGAAGGGCCACAATAACCTCGAGACAGCCGCTGAGCGCTTTACCGCCGGAATGAATGATGATTTCAACACGCGAACCGCAATGGTCGAAGTTCAAACTGTGGTTCGCGAATTACGAGCCCTCCTCGACTCGAATGTCGATTCAGGGCTCATCGCTGCCAGCGTTGGCTGGCTCAATGAATTCGCAGGCAGCCTCCTCGGCCTACTACCCGACGCCGACACGGTCAGAGCAGCACAGGCTGATGGAGTGTCGGCCCGCAGCAATCTCGCAAGTCAAGTCGAACCTCTACTGGAGCAAAGAGCCACTGCCCGCGCAGACAAAGACTGGGCGCGTGCAGACCAAATACGCGACCAACTGAATGAACTTGGCGTGGTCGTCGAAGACAGTCCAGATGGTCCCGTCTGGCGCATAGAGTGAGATGTTCCATGCCCTAAAACGAGTCTCAGCTAATCGTTTGAGAGGATTATTCCTCTTCTTCGAACCTGCCGCGCAGATTCTGATTGATAGTGACAATCGAAGCGATTAACAGGCCAACTAGAGAGATTACTGCAATCCAATAGAACGGCCCATCCATCCACGAAGTCTCAGGATCTGGGTCGTCGGGTTGCGGCTCGGGTTCAGGCTCAGGCTCACCGTCATCGAGGTCAAGATAGGACCAAGCATCACGGCAAGTCACGTCCTCGGGAGTGCTCGC
>JAQXEV010000063.1 GCA_029250665.1 Candidatus Thalassarchaeaceae archaeon
CACTGCAGCAATGAATATCGCCACAGTCCTCATTGAGAGGTATCTCCACGGATTGGTCCAGTCGAAGAAAGCGCGGAATCTTGGTGCCGCTTCGTCAAATGATGCGTTCTCGATAAACTTCTGATCCAAAATCCAGAGTCCTGATAGAGCTAAAATCAATCCCAACGAAATCGCAGTTCTTGAAGAACCCGAATCGAAATTTCCGAACAGCTCGGGCCAAAGTGGCGCACCTGATATCCCAAGCAGGAAAAAGATGAGAATGAGCGCGTAAAAAATCCCCCGATTCGCCTTTAGGAAATTGAAAGTTTGTGAATCCGTAGAGAGAATTAGTGTCGACTTCAGACTATCCTTGAAGACCATCCAAAGGAAAATTGTCGGAATCAGAATCCCCAACCACACCGGCATCGTCAGACTCGTCATGGCCGACATCGCAGTCACGAAAGCCATGGCGAGAATTAATCCAGGAACTGCGAAGAAGATGTCACATATCCTCATGATGACCTCGTCAACGCGACCACCGTAGTAGCCACTGATGCTGCCGACTATTGTGCCAAGAGTCACAGTCAGCATAGCGACAGTGATACCGATTTTGAGTGAAACTCGCGAACCATAGAGGACCTTGCTGAACATATCCTGACCTTGATTATTTGTGCCAAAGATGCAGACGTCGTACCCATCTGGCATCCACCAGTGATGCATGGCTGAATTATCAAATTCATAGGTCAGCCAAACCGTCGTCAATGACATATTATCATACATCTCCTGAGAGATTACGAGGATGGAAGAATTGGTAGAATCAATTGAAATCAATGATGTGTCCAATTCACCACCTACATTATCCTCGAGACTGATGAATTCTATGACAGAAAGAGTGTCTCGATAGTAGCGATTGTCGGACCCGACCTTGTCGTCAGACTCGGCAACCACGGACATCACATTGTCCCTACGCAATTTGGTGAGAGAGATGGATTGTTCATGCCAATCACACTCCTCAGAGAAAGGATGCGCTCGGCGAGGTTCGTAATCGATGGACCAAAGGTCCTCAGTATCCTGGAGATTGCGGTAGGGGTGTTCGACGGCGATTTCGTCGGCAAGGATCGATACCGTCGATACGAAGAACACCATGCTGAGGCCGACTACAGCTAACAGAGACCTTCTGTAGACCTTCCAATTACGACCCATGTCGGTGCCGAACTGACTCAGAGCCTCTGAGAGCCTCCTAACGCTCTCCTTGCGATCTGCAGCTCCATCAGGCCAGCGCTTCATTCCAATCTCACCCTTGGATCGACTACTGCATACATGATGTCAACAATGAGATTGGAGAGGAGGAAAATGACTGAAGTGATGAGAGTGACTCCCATGATGACTGTGAAATCAAGATATTGAATGGAGGTCACAGCAACCCTTCCCATTCCGTTGAAGGCGAAGATGGTCTCAGTGAGAACTGCGCCACCTATCGCTCCTCCAATCGAGAAACCAAGGATGGTGACGATAGGGACCAGAGCGTTACGGCAGGCGTGAACGATTATCACGCGCCATTCCGCAAGCCCCTTCGCTCGTGCGGTTCGGACGTAATCCTCGTTCAGAACCTCGAGAAGACTCGCTCGCATGTATCTGAGAAGGCCGCCAGCGGAGGCGACACCGAGGGCGGTGCAGGGTAGAACGAGGTGGAGAATCGTGTCCTTGAACAGGAGTCTTCGGGAACCATATTCGTCAGGAAGAGCGGCCAGTTGCTCATCAGAAGCGAACCAACTGTCGACCAAATGGAATCCGGTTCCGCCGTCAGGATACGGGATTGAGAGGTCCAAGAAAGTCCCGCCTAAGCCGGGTATCAGAGTGCTAAGAGAAATCCCGAATCCTTCCTCAGGGAATGAGAACCCGGGATCGTGCCGTCCGTAGATAGGGAAGCAACCACCGTCAGTGCCAAAAATTGGATCACATATTCCTGAATTATCAGGGCCTGTGGCGAAGAATAATTGCAGAACCATCGCGAACCAGAAAATAGGCAGGCTGACGAATGCGATAGCGAGGAATCTGGATAAATGGTCGAACATCTTGTCCTGTCGAACCGCACTGATGATTCCCAGAATTATTCCTAATGGGTATGCGATAGCCAGTGCGAGGAATGACATCTCAAGAGTAATTGGTGCAGCGTCTTTTACAACATCGATTACAGGTCGATGGTAGGTAATTGATTCACCCCAATCTCCCTCCAAAAGATGTTCGATGTAGTAGACGAATTGAACTGCTACCGGGTCATTCATCCCCATTCGTTCTCGATTCGCATCATAAGCTGAAATCTGGACATAGTAACTGACTACTGTACCCTCAGCCGCGTCCTCATCTATTCCGCTGATTCCGGTTAATCGGTCACCATTCTTGCCAGACCATCTGAACGAATCTTCACCGATTAGTCCAGTACCTCCTTGATCTGAAAATGCCGAAGCGTCGACTAGAGTGATTTGCTTCACTCCACTCGATATACCGCTGGAGAGAGTGTACAATTCACCCTCATGTGTGTAGACTTCTCCAGATGATCCGTTCTCATAGTAAGTATTGATGATAACTCCACACTTGTCACCGCACTGAGCGGCTGCTGGATCAGCAGGAATAACGTGAGCGATAGCGAAGGTGAATACAGCAACACCCACCATTACGGGGACGAGTAAAATCAAGCGACGAACTATGAATTCGTGCAATTTCACATCAAGTCCTCCACATGGGCGTCGCTAAGACTGTTCTATCACGGTTCCCTTCGGCCTTTCAGCAGAAGATGAATGAAAAGTTGACGGCGCGACGGCAGCCACCCTAGAGTGGCTGCCGTCGGCCTTACGTCGTCACGGTGTTATCTTCAGCAAGAGCCTACGAGCTCACCGTTGACCATCGGTAGCTTGTCGTAGTCGAACCAGTGGGCCGACCCGATCGCAGCGTATGGTGGGCTGCAGATGTCGTCGTGCTTGACGCCGACACCGTTGTACTGTCCGATGATGATCATGTTCGGGTCCTGAGTCCAGGCCGCGAATGCGTCGACATACGCCTGGCGGCGAGTGTCGTCATCCTGTGAGGTCCTTCCGATAACCAAAGCATCGTTCACAGCCTGGTTCTCGTATCCTGATCCATAAGCGTCTCCGCCGATGGAGTGACCGCCAGCGAATGGCGACCAGTAGTTATCAGGGTCGAGGTAGTCAGGTGCCCATCCGCTGAAGCGGATGTCCCATGTGCGGGTGTAGTACATTGTTAGGTACTCAGCCCATGGCTTTGCATCGCCCTGTGTGGCGATTCCGAGAGTTCCTAGAGCCTCGTTGAGTTGAGAGGACATTGCGATACGGTAGTCGTTACCCTCGTTCGCCATTACTCGGAGAACGTTTGGTAGACGGCACTCGTCGCCAGTCCTGTCAGCCTCTGCGACGACAGTTGGTGCTTCCGCGTGAGTAAGCGAGTCACACTCGTACTGGCGGATGAATCCTGCGTCATCAAGCAGCTGTGCTGCGTGGTCGAGGTCGTAGGTGAAGGTCTCAGTCTGGGTGTCCGCATACAGGAATCCGGTTGGGATTGGACCGTACTGAGGAGCCAGAGAGTTGTCGTAGGTGTCCCTGCGGTGCGTCTCGTAGTCGAACGCGTATGCGATCGCTGTGCGCAGTGCAGCTGTCTCCATGACGTTGCAATCGTTGGTGCCGTCACCATCGCAGTCGTAGTTAATCACGGCTGAGGAGTTAGCATCAGTGTTCGAGGTGTCCTCACCAGCGTCTAGTGCATTCGGGTGGAGGTTGAACACAGACAGAGTTGTGGTGAAGGTCTCTCGGTAACTGCAGATGTATCCTGACTTGGACTGCACATTTGGCTTGTCCTCGAGGTTGTCACAGAAGTTGACGAGATGCTCGATGTTGATGCTGCCGAAGTCGACTTCACCGTCGGTGAAAGCCAGAAGGCGGGTCGATGCCTCAGTAACGATCGAGACTGTGTGGCGGTTGATGTTGTAGTCGCCACTCTCCCAGTACATCCAGTTAGGGACGAGAACTAGGCGGTCCTCACGGACCCAGGTCTGAACTGTGTAAGCGTTGGTACCAGCACCCACAGGGCCCTCGTCCATCCACTCGTGGCAGTAGTCATCATTCTCGCCGCCCGCGTCGACGCGGTTAGCCTCACAGAGGTCTGCGTTTAGGACAGCACCGACTGTGTAAGCGATCGTCGAGATGAAAGCCGACGATGGAGCGAACAATGTGACGGAGAACGAAGTATCGCTGATGACAGAGAAGCTCAAGCCTCCCATGTCATCGTGGTTACCGTCTGCATCGTTGCAGTCGAAGCTCTGCTCGAGAATCCATCCGACGTGACTGTCAGGGGATCCGTATCCGAGAACACGGCACCATGAGTAGACAACATCTGATGCGTCCATCTTGTCACCGTTGCTGAAGTACACATCATCGCGTAGCGTGAATGTGTAGGTCAAACCGTCTTCACTGACTGAGTAGCCAGTAGCGAGACGAGCCTCGATGATTGCGTTTCCAGTACCGTCGCCCGCGTAGCGGTAGAGGGTATCGTAAACCTGCTCAATGACATCGCCAGAAGCCGAGTCGTAAGCATCGTGTGGATCGATGGTTGAGGCGTCTCCAATAGACATCTCAACAATCTCACATGGGTTGTTAGAACCCTGCTCACGGCACTTCCTCGAGACTTCAAGCTCGTAGGAAGCCTGTCCGAAATCGATTGTTCCAGCCGCGTAGTCTGCCATAATATCGGCATGTGAGCGACCGTAATCACAGGAAGCGTCATCGGCCTCAGCAGCAGCGTTGTGGTTATTCGCAGCTGGGTCGGTGCATCCCATTACCGGTTCGGGTTCGGGCTCAGGTTCTGCATAAGTGCAGGATCCATCATCCTTGGTGGCGTCGGCGTTGTAATTGGTAGCATCTGCATAGGTGCATCCCATCACATCTTCGTCGCCGCCGTCATCGTCGCTCCCGCCGAGACACCCGGCGAGTGCAGACGCAATCATCAGCGTACACATCAATAAGGCTCTTGTTTTAGAGTCCATCCTTCGGCTCCACGCTTAGGTTCGTATATAGAATGACCCCATTTTGGGTGTCTTTTCATCGATTTGCGTTATTCGTGAATCTGTTCTTCTTCAACTTACAATTACATCCATTTGGAAAATTTAGTCTGAATCTTTCCGGTATCCAGTTAATCACGCCAAATCAAGCCATAGAAAAGTGCACTGAGGTATCTTCGATTAACAAGAAAAAAAAGCAAAATTTTGATTCTTGGAAAAAATGTGGTTCGATTAGAGGCTGACGCCACTCATCTCTGACTGGTGGACGTGCCGAGATTTGAACTCGGGGCCTCTTCCATGCCAAGGAAGCGCGCTTCCAAGCTGCGCCACACGCCCAGTGAGCCGGCGACCTGCGACGGCCATTTAAGGAGAACTGAGCAGGCTCGCCCATGTCAGAAGGGCGAGGCTCAGTAAAGCCAGAGGAACCGCCTCAACTGCCCGATGGAATCCTTGAGGAACTATCATCGCGACTAACGCGCGATGAAGCACCATTCCTTCGCCACTTACCGAAGCAACTCACTCTCGAATGGGCGGAATCAAGAGAGAATAGACTCGGCTTCACTAGATTCGAATGTGACCATCACGAACTCTTCAGACGTAGGAGACTCAGAGGTTCGCCCGGTCCAGTAACCGTCGCTCTTCACCCTCGCCTAACCTCCGACGAGAAACTCTTCCGCCACACCCTCGTACACGAATTGCTACACGCGGCGGGACTCATCGATCATGGCAACCGACACTCTGAGCTCGTCAATGAAATCGCGCCGGCTCCAAAACTCGCAGAATCGCCAGTCCTACGGAGCATGCGCGAAGAAGTCCTAGCCGGATTGCCCGAGCGCTCGTGGATCTGTGGCGAGTGTGGGCATACTTGGGAGCGTCGTCGAGTCTCGATACCACAACGCTGCCCCAAGTGCGCTCGGCCATTCAAGGGGAAACCTGAATCCGCCTGAGAATGTCTTTACAACGCGTCTACGAGACTTTCGTGGCAAGATGTCGCCGACACAATCACCATGAACTCGCGGCCGACAAGAGAGTCTCGTGTCTTGGCTCCCGTCACAGTCTGAATTCATTGATTGGGCTGAAGGATTCTTCACTGAAGTCTTTCCAACTTTGATGGCGATCATTGCGATAGCGGCATATTCTGGATTCGTATTCATGTTCTATCGATTGCTCGCGCGTAGAGATATCTTAACGCTCGATTTAAGCAAATACAATCACTCAAACAGCGGACGAATCCGCGCTTTTTTCCGAACTGGTGTTTGGCTACTCAAATACGCACTCATGATTCCAGTCCTCATCGCCTTCTGGACCCTCGTCATGGCCGTTATTCTTACCCTCCTTGCCGACGGGAACGACCACACAAGAAACGCCCTGATCGCCACCTCAGTGGTCGGTTCGGTGAGGATTCTCTCGTACTGGACCGAGGACCTTTCACGCGATGTCGCGAAGATGCTTCCATTCGCGGTCCTCGGTGTATTCTTAGTTGGATCAACCTCAGTCGAATTCAGCGAGTTCAATGATTTGTATCACAACCTCCCCGAACTCGCTGCGTCCTATGTCAACAGCCTGATTCTCCTAGCAATTCTTGAGACCCTGTTGCGCATTGTCCATGGAATTAGGGAATTGGTGAGTAGTCAGCGTAGAGCGAACAAGAAGTTGAAGGCGATTTCAAAGGAGACTGGTCGCTCAAAATCCGATATTCGAGAGGATATGCTCGATGATGGTATCCTCAACAATAGCACAGATAACAATGGAGCCGAATGAGGCGACCGGCACTTGCTGCCGAGGTCGCGCTTAGTGGAGTCTCGGCGGGTGCAGGATTCACAAAGGGGCAGCGTCGCCGACAGGATGGGCGCGTGGTGTAGGGGATATCATGCTGGCCTTCTAAGCCGGCGACCCGGGTTCAAATCCTGGCGCGCCCACCACTCTCATTCACTTGCTGGTGGCAACTAGGATTTTCGCCAAGAAAAAGGAACTCTTGCTCAACGTCCCGTAGGGACTCACCGTTTACATCAAATACACCGAGCAGGTCGGCGCGCTGCATGAAGCGAGGTTCCCGTGCGTGGAAGAAGGCGGGGAAGCAGCGCTGGAAGTGGCGAAAGAAGAAGTTGCGTAGGCGTAAGGCCGCTCGTAAGCAAGCTCGACAATGAGCCTGAATTACACCCCTCCGCTATCGTTTTAGACCCTGACTTTAGACGTCAGTGGCTATGTTTGCGAATACAAGAATAGCTTGGAGCCCTACCCGCGGAAGACTCCTCGACAATTGTTCGAGGAAATACGTGCTTAAGCACGTAATAGGACCGAATGACAAATTCGTCAAGAGGAAATCGAGAGTCAGAAGGCTGGGTGATTATTCTCGTTCTGGGCTAAGAGACGCGCTGTTGACACGTCTCGAGAATCCAGATTCATCGATGAATGACCTTCGCCTCACAATTCATAGGAATATTTTGCGAGCGATTGTTGCTGGTGAAGTTCTGGAAAATCGCCCTCATGGATTGGTCAACGAAGCCGTCGGGATGATGATGCATCGGCTTCGCCTTTTCGAGACAGCACCTCTTGTTGGTTTCAATCGCCGTTCTGCCGAAGAGGTACTGGTCATCGATCGATTGCAACCCTTGCTTCTCGATGGGGCACGACAGTATGGCGCGCCCGATCTAATAGTGCGCAATGGCAGTAGATTGTGCCTCGTGCGCATGGCGATGGAAATGCGTTCGCGTACACCTGACAAAGCAGGGGAGTTGGAACTCGGATCTATGCTGCTTTGGGCCGAGAGAAATCCTCTGATTGAGACCGACATCGACGAAATCGATGTGGTCAGAATAGGCTGGCTCGGCACTCGTTGGGTCAAGTGGTCAAGGAGGGCCAGTCCTGAATGGGCTGCTGAGGCTCGCTCAATGATTGCTATGGACATCGAACAGATGGCTCGATTGATGATGTTCGATGGAAAACTCGAGGCGTTACCTAGATCGAGAAGTCGATGGCGCTGCTCGAACTGTGCCTTCAACGATGAGTGCCCTGGTTTCGAGGTCAGAGGGAAGAGACCAGATCGGCAACTACTGCTGCAGGGTCAGCTGCCTTAGTGACTCCACTGGCGAGCAGCACTCCGGTAGTGCCGAGTTGGATAGCGGCAGCAACGTCAGCACCGTTTTTCACGCCGGCACCGCACAAAATTCCGACCTGCTTGGAAATCTCTCGAACAGCAGCAGCAGTACCACTGACTATTGTAGGATCTGCGGTCGTGACCGAGATGTCTCCGCCAATCAATTCCGGCGGCTCAACGGCAACATAATCCGGCTCGAGTGCTGATAGCGCGCGCGCCTCATCGATATCAGCCGCGCACGCGCAAACAGTGAACCCTTCAGGCACTGAATCCAACAACATTGCAACATGCTCGATACTTACCTTGTGCTCAGCGTGATTGATTAGAGTTCCAGTTGCACCCCGCTCAACCGCAGTTGCAGGATGTAACCATCCAGTGTATGAGCCAAATCCAACAGGGTCGAGATGCTGGCACCAGACTTCTAACCCGGGGGCGGCGGCAACCACAGCAGATAGGTCGAAGGCTGAGACTGCGACGACCATACGAGCATCTGTCTCGACGCTAGCAATCGCCTTCGCGAGGCTTTCAGCACCGGCACCATGTGCAGTCTCGTAGGTCTTCAGATTGACCACGACTAGGGGCTGACTCACACCAATGCGAGTCGCAGCCACTCTTTGACGATGACGGGGATTAAACCAATACCTAGCACTGATTCTCGGGTTTATGGTCGATGGGCCGCAATGGACTGAGGAGTCTCTAGGCCACCATTACCATGCAACTGGTCAAATCGACCTAGGATGGCTGAATAAGCCTACAAGACATCAATTTAGGTGGAGGAGTTTGAAAGGTCCTTGGATCACATCTAGGAGGAGGATTGCTTCCGGTGAAGCACTTGTCAGAGATTTATCCGGTGCGATGCCAACTGATGTTTATGTCTCAACCTCATCATGGCTAAACCCAGTGAATTTACCTCGACTAAAGGATAAGAAAAGACCCGCCCCGATTCTACTTGACCACATGGTAGTCTTCGACATAGATATGAGGCCTTTTTGTAAGAAAAAACTCGATGAGGCGAGGATCGCAACCTTAGAACTTAGAGAGTGGTTATTGAGTAATACCGACTTAGAAATTCAGCACGTTTCATTCTCTGGAAGTAAAGGATTCCATCTAATTGCAAATGACCCAGATAGGAGCGCGTTTTCTGAGCCCGATGCAGGAATAAGAGAAGAACTGGTTAGAGAGCAAAGAAAGGAATTACTGGATAGAGTGATTGCTGCAGGTCACCCTGTTGACCCCGTTGTTACCGCAGATACGCGCAGGATTATCCGAGTCCCAGGTACTTTACACGGGTCAACAGGATGGGTTTGTACGATTCTTGAGGATGATTGGTTAGAGATGCCAATCAGCGATTGGGTAGGAAAAATCCAGAGGCATGATTTGGCCTTGAAAATGCCAAAAAGACCTCCGTTTGCTTTACCTCGCTTGAAGCTCAAACAAAAATCAGTCTCAAAACCAAAGAAATCTAAATCTGATAATGAGGAATATGTCAGCATAGAAGTTAGTAGTCACGTACAGGGAACAAAGGATAGATCGGCACTCGTAACGTGGCTTCCTGCTAGGTGGGGCGAACCAATTGAAGCAGTAAATACGGCACAAGAAAAATTCGACAGGGAAAACATCGGACCTGTTGCTTATTGGTACGATGGAAGTAATGTTCTTGCAATTATTCCTAGAGCAATTCCAAGAGATTTCCTTCTCAGTAGATTATCCAAAATAGGACTAAAGAAATTTGATAATGACCTTCGAAGATTCGAACATTCTTGGATCAGAGTTTCCGGTAGAATGAGCGGGCAAGGCTGGGAATCTGAACTCGAGCCAATCACCGTATTGGGCTACGATGCCAGCGCAAGGTGTCAACATCCATGGTCATCTTCCCATGTGGAGTTGTGTAATCGTCTTGGCTTACCGATTATAGTAGATTCTAGTGATTTAGCAGGCAACAAAGACGCGTCCATCAGAATCGCTGTCCGGCGCTGAGTTTATCGTCCGCGGGGTCAACGGCGTATTGTCCCGAAGAAGGAGCCCGAGAGGGCAATGACTGCAACATGCTACGCATGTCAATCTACGGTACCTCATCGGCCGCGGCGCCGGGACAGCGCCGCGGTCACACTATTGAGTGATGACAATGGTAAGTGAGATAGAAATTGTACTCGTCATCATTGTTCTGATTTATAGTGGAATTTGGGCATTTATCAAGGCGGTAGATGATGGAACAGACAACAAATGGGTGTTCTTAGTTCCGGCAGGCGTGCTAGGATTAGGCATTATTTCAGGAAGTAGTGATAGCTGTGGTTTCATTATTCTCATTCTTGCATTGGGCCCTATTGTAGTGATGCTGACAAAAGTTGGACTTGAGCAAGGCAAGGTGCCACAGAAGGGGAGTTATTCCTCGTTTGACCGAACCGCCCAAAGGAACCCCCAACCACTTAATCTCAACCGTGAGCTAGCTCCCTCTTACATTCGAGCCTATGACAGATTAATCGCATACATTGAGGCACGAGGAGGGGGCATTAAATCCCTAGAAGATGCAAGACAGAGGCTCGCAGAAATATGGAGTGTTCCCGAATCAGATGTGGGACGATTCTTAGACAGTCCCTACGTGATCAAGGTGCTTGGCCTCAAAGAGGAAGTTGTTGAGGAAAAGAAAGAAGAAATCATCGGTGATGACTGGTGGGAAGAAGGTTATTCTGTCGATAATTCAGATGACTTGCCCAAAGCAAAAACCGGCGAAGAGTCTTGCGGGCATTCAGGTTGTGAAAATTCAGTCTCAGCATTTGACTTCAGGTGCTTTACTTGCCGCAATCGATTCTGTAGCGAGCACGCAGGATCTAAAATTGAGTGTAATGGATGCTCGAAATAATCACAGGAATACACTCTTGCGATGGAAGGATGTTTTCGGAACTAGTCCAACTCTGTTGATTTCTGCCACCTGTTCCTTGCCCTTCTTGCTGTGACCATACATTATTTCACCCGGACTGACTTTCAAATTCCATTGGCTTTGGAATACCATTGCTTCCTCTTTATTGCGGCAAAGTACCTTTGGAACAGAATGAAACATGGACAGAGTATTTTTCTTCTTTCGAAAGTATTTCGCAAGGACTTCGGGCATTAAATTGCTAAGCCAAGTATCACTGATTATTTTGACTTCTCTTGGAATCACATACCTTGGATTATCTAGTGGACCCAGTATCTCTTGCATTGCCTCAGCGAAGATTGCGGATTCTTCCTCAGTCGCATCCTCAAGGTAGGCTCTCATCCAGCCACCACTTCTGTCTCCACCACCAACCTTAGCACCAAATCCTATCAAGCCTAAATTTTGTAATGAGGTTGCAACTGCGTCAGAGATAGCTTGAATCAAAGATTCGTCAGTCCAGACTGTGACTCCTATAGAATTCGCAGGTGGGAAACCTCCTCCAAGATTTCCTTTGATTTCAACCGCTTCTCTAGGGACGGCATTGAAGGGCTTTCCAATCCCCCATAGTTCCCTTGTTCGTGGTCTATTTCTGGCTCTCATCAACATTTCTTCGTTGAATATTTCCATAGTTTCGGACACACCCTCCGGCTTAGCCTCGGTGAATGCTGGATGGACATGTCCTACCCCTTTCTCTATCGCTCCATCATCGCATACTCCGTAGAGCTGCTTGTGCTTTCTCTTGAATCTCAAATAATCATCAAAGCCTTTGGAAAATTCGTCAGCCAAACAAATAATATCCCAATTATTAGCTACTTTCTCCGGCCAAAGTTTGTCTAATCTAAACGACCTTCCTCGGAGTTGATTTATGCTCATGCTAGTGGTGACTGTCGTCAAATCGACTAGTACATTGATGCGACTAGCGTCCCAACCTTCCCCTAGAAGACCCCTAGTTCCAACCAAGCACTTTGTGACTCCTTCTTGGAATAATTCGGTTATCATCATGGTGTAATAGCGAGGTAGCCAATCCTTGCCCTTACCTCTAATTTCGAAATAATCTCCCCGTTCAACATAATCGAACTTGATATCGAGATTCCTTTCGGAAGCCCACTGCTCAAATCTAGGAAATATCCTCTCCAATAAATCGTCATCAACCAATACGGTAGTTCCAGTCATCAATACTGGATCTAGCCTGTCGGTAGATTCGGATCCTAGAACTGCTCTGTAAGCGGCTACTGCACCTCCTGCTTCTTTATCCAACACTCCTTCAACCAAAGCAGTGGCAGAGGTTTTCTCAAAGTCAGTAACAATGACTGCTCTAATATCTGGCCCAAGAGCCTGCATTTCGGCAGTTAGAATGTTCTGTAGAGCATCGTACTTAGCAGAGGCGTATGCCATTACTCTGCCAACAGGAGATGCGCACATTCTTGCACCAGAACCGGTTATCTGGACACCTAACATTCTGAGTTTTTTCTTTGCATCTTCGGCTAGTGCGTGATCTTTCTTACTCTTTGACCTCATCAAGCCATTTCTGATGTATCGATCGAGTACGGTAATCAGCGTATCCATACTTCTTCCATCAGATGTTGTTGATTCCAATGGCTGAGGGACGTCCTTCGGCAAACTAAGCCCGCTCGACACGAGGAATTCTCTTGCTGCATCAGCGAGGCGAGGGTCTCTCTTACGGAAGGAATCCCAATCTTTTGCTTTACCCGCTGGTAGGCTTAGTTCATCCAATACTCTAGCTAACCATACCTCAAGCCTAGGGATTCTTCCCTCTGGTTTCTCTGGACCTCTCTTTAGTTCGTCAACTAAGTTAGCAAAGTCTTGATCGACATTTGCGATATATTTCAACTCGCCTTGTGAAGGGCGAACGAAGTATGCGAGATCTTGGTAAGGAGACAAATTAGCATCTCTAACTAATGCAGGAACTGGAACTTCGTAATCAACTTCGCCAAATAGGTCGAGATAGAGATTATCCGAGGGGTCATCACCAGCCTCTGGGGGGGTTGCAGTCAGCCCCAGTACGATTGGATTATCTAGAAATTTGACTATCTCAATTAGGACTCTGCCCCAATGCTCCAATAGATGGTGGCATTCATCGAGAATGATGAGTCCAATGCCAACATCAGAGAGCCTTGTCAGGTTGGCTTTTGCAGATTCATGCAACACCCAAAGCGCATTTCCATGTTCAGATAGCGAATCTCTAACTTTCTTTCGATAATGGCCAATCCTATCTGAGTGATATTCAGGATTCTTTTCCTCCAAATCTACTATCCAAGAAATTGCGCTTTCGCGATCTTCTGCTTCAACTATACCATCACTAGAATTGGGATCCATTAGAGTACTAATCCATAATTCCATGGCTGAATCATCAAGTTCCCCTCCTCCTCTTTTTGGCAAAGTAACCGATTGATATGTCAGCGATGTGAGGATTCCGGGGTTTTTTGGATCAGTGCCAATTTCCGAAACCTTTCCATCGAGGTCAAAGAGTTCTTTGGCCCTCTCAACCCACTGAGCCTGTATTGCTGAGTTGGGACTAAGCACCAAGGTTGGTAGTCTGACCAAATCAGACCAAACATACAACCCAAGTACTGTCTTCCCAGAACCGGGTGGAGCAACAATAAGTAATTCCTTTGAATTAGATTCTAATTCAGTCCTAATTATGCTTGATGAGGCTACCTGAGAGGGACGGAGTTTTCCGGAAAATCGTATATTTCCGAAGTCCTTTGCCATTCTCTCTCACTCAACTCTAGACTCGTGACCAACGATTTTGCTATTAAGATTAGAGCCGTCATTTACTTCCGCACCTTTGCCAATTAAGCAGCCATGCAATTGACAATTTGACCCAATAATTGCACCTTCTAGAATCACTGAGTTGTGAATCGATGAGCCATCTCCTACGGTGACATTCGAGCCAAGAGAGCTGCCAATTACTTCGCCGAAATTTTCGCAACCGTCTCCAATCCATGAATCGCCTGATACTTGACCGGTTGCGAATCGGCCAGAATTGATGCAGGCTTGGCTGGCTTCAACAAATGAAGTAGGTGTACCAGCGTCAACAAACATGCCTTCGAAGGGGAAGCCATTCAATGCTCCAGTCTCTGCAATCTTCTCGTAAATGTCTCTCTCGATGCTATGAGCCTCGTCTGGCATAAAGTCGAATATTTCTTGCTCAAGGATGTAAGTTCCTGCGTTGATTAGATTGGAATATGCATCTTCAATCGCGGGTTTCTCTTGGAATCTCATTATCTTCCCAGTATCTGCTTTGTAGTCAGCGACACCAAAGCGAGATGGATCTTCAACTTCCCAAAGGGAAATGGTTGCAATACCGCCATTTTGTTTGTGGAATTCAAGCATCTCTTCGACCTTGAGGCTAGTAATCAAATCTCCATTGATAACACAGAAAGTTCCGCCAGAAAGATGCTCGCGGCAGTTTGCAATTGCCCCTCCTGTGCCTAGAGGTTCCGTCTCTTCAACGATGACTATCTCGTAGGGTAAGGGAATCCCTTCGAAATGTTCCCGCATCTGTTCTACACCATAACCAGCAGCAATCAGAACCTTGTCAACTTGAGATTCCGGCAATACATCTAGAACGTGCTCAATCATTGACTTGTCAAGAATAGGCAATAGTGGTTTGGGGATTGTTTCAGTCCATGGACGCAAGCGAGTGCCAAAACCTCCGGCTAACACTACTACGTCCATGGCATACCGGGTTCAATTCTGACTTTCAGCACTTCGTATCCCCGATGGCCTCCACACCTCACAGGCGCATCGTTGAAAGACGGGTGT
>JAQXEV010000071.1 GCA_029250665.1 Candidatus Thalassarchaeaceae archaeon
GGCATGCGTGAATGCAGCTTGCCGGTTTTGAGTTGCTGATGGATTTCGAGGCCGCACATGAAGCCAAGACCCAGTGGATCGAGATCCGAGGGTCTCGAGATATCGCCGCGCGGCTCGCCACTACTCACGAAGGTAAGCGAACGGTCATCGCTCATAGGCTCAGCGGGCGAAGGAATACTCGTCGGTGCGAGGACTGAAGAGTTCGCCACTCTGAAGCATCTTGGAGAGGACCTCTTCGACTTGGTGATCCTTGACGCCTCGATTGTCGCAGCGGTTGAGGATGTTGTTGAGTTCAGCCACACCCTTGTCTGTGCACAGTTCGCGCAATACGGCTCTGACTACATTCCCCGCGTTCCTTTGTGAAACAGACACTCCGGACATCAGTTCCGATTCATCCTCGATTCCTGCTTCCTCGCGCCAGTGGCGGAAGATAGCCTTCGCCATCTTCGCATCGTCGGCTGTGGCGATATTACGAAGATGCATTCTCGCGTGCGCTTCAGTCAATCGAATCAGAGCCTCAAGCGCGCGCGGGGTAATCGGAATCACCTCAGTCTCGGCATACTGTTGCTCATCTCGGCCGAAAGACTGTCTTTCCTTGGTGTAATAATCGAGAATCATCGCCTTCGCGTCATCGTTCAGATCAGGGTGAATGTTACGCTTAGCGTAGGCGATGAACTTGCGAAGGAACTCTACGGTGAGATGCTCCGAGCCATCGACTCCTTCGTCGTAAATCTGACCCTCATCGGCTTCGCGGAGGTCTAACTCCATCGCTTCGTCAATCTTCGACTCGCTGATTCCTTGAGTCCTGACCTCAAGAATGTGGCGAGCGATTCGCTCGTCATCATCGACTCGGACCTCATCTCGTAACATCCAGATGATATCGAAACGAGAGGCTAGAGCAGGAGGAAGACCGGTCTCATTGAATGAATGCATTACGCTCTCGTTCGCGCCGCGCTTAGTGAATCGCCCTCGAATCGGGTTAGCTGCTGCCAATACAGCACAGCGGGTGTTCAGAGTCGCTTTGACACCGCCCTTTGAGACATCGAGGCGTTGTTGTTCCATCGCCGGGTGCATGGTGCGGCGATCTTCCTCACTAATCTTGTCGAATTCGTCGATTGCCGCCATTCCGCGGTCTGAAAGTGGGAGAATACCGGCTTCGAGGGCGAATCGCCCACCGCCGCCGAAGTCGTCGCGAACAGCGGCGGCAGTGAGACCTGCGCCCGAGACACCTCCTCCGGTCGCGAACATACCTCGTGGAGAGAGTTTTGACATGTAGTTCAGAAGTTGAGATTTAGCAACACCAGGGTCACCCATTAGCAAGATATGGACGTCGCCGCGAGAGCGGGTCGCGTCCTTATTGATGCGAGACACACCTCCAAAGAGCTGTAGAGCGAGACTGCGCTTGACGTAATGCACGACTCCTGTGGCGTAAATCGAAGGCGCTATCGAGCGCTGCATCAATTGCAAAAGATCGGGGCGGGAGCCGACGTCGAGGATTGCTTCGCGGTCCTCATCAGAGATTTTGATCTCGGTGAATGGAGTGCTTTCGTGCTCGGAACTTACGAGGTGATAGATGATGTCGAACATCGGGGTCTTCTTGTTCCTCTTCACCTCGGAATGAACGACTGGAATCATGTTGATGATGACCCTCTGACCGGGGAGATGCTTGTTGACAAGTTCACCTTCAACGAGAACATGAGCGCGAGAAGGCTGGGCTCCGCTAGGCACATTCTCGGGAACCTCTTGCACCTCAATCCACTGGTTGTTTACCATCCGAGAGACGTTCATCACCAATATGAAACGAGTTCCGCCAGAGCGCCCTGCCAACTCTCCACAGCCAGTTTCCTCAGGGCAACGAAGCGGCTCCTTGAGTTCGCGCTCGTTGTCCTGAATCTTCTCTACTGTGTGACCGCAAGCCTCGCATTGGAAGACGGCGCGGTGAATGCGAGGCTTGATCTCGCTGATTTTAGTCACAATCACTTCAGCGCTGCGTAATTTACCAATATCGCGGCTGCCCACATCACGCAGATCGCGCCGGCTGTCCTTGGGCAACTCTCCCACGCGTAGCAAACAATCGATGTCCTCACCGCGCTCTCGACAAATCTCTGTGAGCGTGTCACGTCCGTTGTCGATGATATTGCGCGGGTCGATGAGTACGTCTTCGGCGAACTCTGGATCAAAAGCCTGAAGCTCGTGGAAAGTGATTGAAAGAACAGCATTTTCAGACTGTTTAGAAAGGAGAAGAACGACCTCTGCTTCCTTGGCTTCATTGAAGAAAGTCCGCCACCGCGCAGAGGAGTCGTGTGCTGCCATCGTCATTGATTTCACCGCCGGGCGCGGGAAGTGATAACCCGTGGTCTATGAACAAAGCGGATGGTAATCTCGACCCCTCTGCTTCCACTGGAGGGTTTCATCGCTTGACGTCGCCAAAATGAGGGGCTGAGCCCTTCCACTGCAACTTCTGAGGGGGGGGCGCCGCACCCACCGGAAGAACAGCCCAGGCAGAGGATGAAAAATTGCGAGAGTGTGAGGGAAAAACAACCTGCGTGGCATTGAAGCACTCCCTCTCGGTGGGCGGTCTATGGAGTTCATCCGAGAAGGAGATGATGTCATTCTCCGACTTGACCCCGGCGAGGAGATTCACGCATCAATTCAGAGCTTGGCTGAGCATGGAATCAAGTGCGCGGCAATCACGAGCGGAATTGGCCGAGTCAGAGATATTCGTATGGGATACTTAGACTCAGACGGAGTTTACCAGACTCGTGACCACGCTGGACCAATGGAATTACTCTCAACTCAAGGAAATCTGGTGCCCGGACCTGACGGTCCATTCACTCATCTTCACACAATCATGTCGGACAATGGTCATCAGGTCCATGGTGGGCATCTGTATCATGCGACGATTCATGTGGTCGGTGAGCTGCACCTTCGAGTGATGGATGCTGAATCGATGAATCGTGAGCCGACGAATACTGATTTCGTGGCTTTGAAATTCTGCGGAGCGGAGTGATTCGGTGAAGGTTCTCTGGGCTCATGGCTTGGAGAGTTCTGCTGATGGGTCGAAGCCGACCTGGATGATTGAGAATCTCGGCTGGGATGTTGTTTCTCCAGCGATGAGTGAGAATGGTTGGACCATCGCTGAGCAAACCGAAGTCGTCGTTCGGGCAATTGAGGAGAATGACGATCTCGATGTTATCATGGGGTCATCATACGGCGGGCTTGCGATCGCAAATGCTGCGGCGAGATTTCGTGATCGACCCCTTCGCCTAGTCTTGATGGCTCCTGCCTTCGGCCTCGCCGAGAACTTTCGTGCTCAAGCAGGCGAGGCCGGCCTGCGCGAATGGGAAGAGAGTGATTCACACGCTTACTTCCACCATGGCTTCGGCCACGAGGTCAAGTTCGGCTGGGATTTCATCACCAGCGCCGATGAAATGTCGTGGCCGAACCTGCATCACCCTGCAGTAATCATTCACGGTACACAAGACGATATCGTGCCTATCGAATCTTCACGAAAGGTCTCGACTTCGAATCCGACCGTCGAACTAATTGAAGTCGAAGATGGACATAGGTTAGCAGAATCTCTGCATTTCATCCCTCTAGCAGTGCAGAGAGTTCTGACTCTCTAAGCAATCAATGAGACCCGAGGAAATACTCGCCGATTTCAGGGTCGGTCAGAATGTGCTGAGCATCGCTCGTGTGGACTACCTTTCCGCTCGCCAAGATGTAACCTCGATCTGAGCGAGCCAAACTCAACCGTGCGTTCTGCTCCACAATCAGCACGGTAATTCCCTCCGAGCGCAGCGAATCGATGCGCTCGATAATCTGCTGCTGATAAAGCGGAGAAAGAGCAGCAGTAGGCTCATCCAGCAACAAGAAGGTCGGGTTGGATATGAGCGCCCGAGAAATAGCCAACATCTGGCGCTCACCACCCGAAAGAGAAGCTGCAAGATCGTGGGTACGATCGCGCAAATCAGGGAACATATTCAGTGCGCGCTCGATCCTTTCATTCAGTAACTTGGTAGGCAATTTATTGCCGCCCATCTGCAAATTTTCGTGCACAGTCAGTGAAGGGAAGACGTTGTTGACTTGAGGGACGTAGGCAATCCCACGGTTGACCAATTGGTCGGTTCGCCATCCTGAGACCTCGTCGCCGTTGTGGACTACAGAGCCTGAGTAATGCGTTGCGATGCCGAAAATTGTCTTGATTAAAGTCGATTTACCGCAGCCGTTTGGACCGATGATAGTTACGAATTCTCCCTTGTCGACGTAGAGGTCGATATCGTAGAGAATCTGCACAGAGCCGTATCCACCGTTGAGGCCCTTGACCTCGAGAATGCGTTCGCTCATTCTTCTTCGCCTCCTTCTTCCGATTCATCGCCTACCGCTCCGAGATACGCTTCGATAACCGCACGATTGCTTCGAACCTCGTCCGGAGTGCCGACCATGAGAATTTCCCCCTCTTTCATGACGACGATTCGGTCGACTCCTTGACGTAGGATGAAATCCATATTGTGTTCGATAATCAAGACTGAAATTCCAGTCTCATCGACAATCTTTCGCAGATTATTGAAAATCTTGAGAGCGAGAGGGCCGGCGACCCCAGCAACCGGTTCATCGAGCAGTAAGAGCTGCGGGTCGCCCATCATCGAGCGGCCGATATCAACGAGTTTCGACTGCCCGCCCGAAAGCTCGCTCGCGAGGTTATGAGCCATGTGAGGCACCTCAAGCTGGTCGAGAACCTCGTAGGCGCGAGCCAAACGAGCCTCCTCAGCGGGTCGTGTGAATGGCCAAAGAATCGCTTTGAGAGGTTGCGGTTGGAATTGCTGACGTGGTGGCACTAACAGATTCTCAATCACTGTCATTTGCCGCCACAAGCGGGTGTGTTGGAACGTGCGAGTGAAGCCCAAGTTCTGGATTTCGTCAGGGCGCATCTCCGAGGCGTCCTCACCGAAGACAGCAACCTTGCCAGAAGTCTGCTGAAGCAGCCCACTGATGCAATTGAATGTCGTCGATTTACCACATCCATTCGGCCCAATCAATCCAACGAACTCCCCCGGTCCGACTTCAAACGAGACATCCTTGACAGCGACGAGCCCGCCGAATTCCTTTCTCAGGTTCTCGACTTTGAGCACTGGTTCACTCACTTGAATCACCTCCTTCGCCGCCCGCTTCAGCTGCTTGCGGGCGATCCGGGCGGCTCGGAACCTCTGGCAACAGGCCCTTCGGGTTGAACTTGAGAGAGAAGAGGATTAGGAAGCCAATGAGAAGGACCTTGACATAGGCCATATCGGCTTGCAGGTTGCCGGAGAATGCGTTATCGATGGATCGCTGACCCATCATCAAGCCAGTGAAAGTAAATGTGACTGCGCCGGCAAAACCGACTTCGCGTAGCCCGGCTCTATTTGTGAGCCAACCCAGCAGGGCGAGCACGAGGAAGACGTTGACGACCTCCCACGAGTCAACTACTAGCCATTCAAACAGGCTATCGATATGTCCCGCTGTAGTGTGCAAGGGCAGGTCTGAAGATCCTTGGCCAGCGACGAGGACGTTGAAGACGAATTCCATCAAGACGATGATGAAAGCGCCGATGACCATGCCTCGATTATTGGCGGCGCCACCAACGATGAATGCCGCCCAGACGAGGAATGTCGACCTAGCTGGCATCATGTGATTGGGCTGGAATCCTGTCAGCTTCCAAGCCCAAAGCGCGCCGGCAAAGCCAGCGATTGCCGCGCCAAGCGCTAGGCTCGCCGCCTTGTGTGTGAGAACGTCGTGACCATGGTGCTGCGCGACCTCTTCATCCTCACGGATAGCGCGCAGAATACGACCCCATGGCGAGGCGAGGATAGTGTCAAGCAACCACCAGACGAAGATGGTACTGAGGATACCAATGACTGCGAGAAGCAGCATGTAAGGCGCCGGCTCGCCGAGATTCATCAAGTCACCAATAGATACCGCGGGACTCGACAAATCGACTGCATCGCGGCAGTCTGACGGTTCCATCCTTTGGATGATATCGTCAGCAGTGCCAAGTGTCGCATCAAGTCCGGCAAGAGGTGCCTTATTCGGCACGTCCGAGCCACAGAACCACCATGATTCACCAGGTAGAGTGTAGCGTGAAATTCCGATTGAGGAACCCCACGATCCTGCTCTAAGTAGGGGTTCGCCGGCTAGCAAAACCCTGACAATCTCGCCGAGCGAAATAGTAACGATTGCGAAGTAATCCATCCTAAGACGCGCTGTCGGATAAGCCAACATCCATCCCGCCAGCGCCGCTACCAAAACCGCTACAATCGTCGCGGGAATAACCGGCCAGTCGTATCCGTGGAGTTCAGAGGGAGCACTGAGGATACCGACAACAATCGATCCAATTCCCACGAAGAAAATTACACCGAAATTCACCATACCAGTAACACCAGTGTGCAGGTTGAGTGAGAAAGCCATGAG
>JAQXEV010000082.1 GCA_029250665.1 Candidatus Thalassarchaeaceae archaeon
GTAATCCGGTCGGTCAGGATAATCGTGATCCCACTGACCGAACAAGCCCTTCGCATCAATTCCAGCATCCTTCAGTTGATTAATCACTGGAACAGCCATGTGAGGGTCTACATTCCAGTCTTGCATTCCCTGAATGAGGTAAACTGAACCTTCGTAATTAGCCAGTACCCTGTCTAGGAAGTAGCGTTCCTTCCAGTAAGTGCCAGCGGCTTCTCCACCCCACATCCAGGCACCTACTCCGGTGCCGGGACCGATGATGTAGTCGGGGCACATATTGCCAATGTCTTCTGTGTCTCCGTCGATTCCATAGGATCCGTAAACACCGTTGTGCATGAATGGGGCTCGGGCTTCGGAAGAACCGTTCTTCCACATCAATTCCATGACACCAATGAGCCCTGAGATTGGAACGATTGTTGCAAGGTGCTCATTGCCGAATGTCGCTGCCTGCCAAGGTGTAGAGCCGTCGTATGACTTACCAATCATGGCAACGCGACCATTCGACCAATCTTGTGTTCCAAGCCAAGTTACCGCAGCGTCAACACCGAGTTGTTCTGCGTTGCCCATCAGGTCCATGCAGTGATTTGAGCGGCCGGTCCCCATTACCGATACTTGCGCGAAAGCGTAGCCGTGCGGTAGGATTTGATCGATTATCATGCCACCAAGCCAGGTACCGGGCTGTTCAACAGGACCTGTCTGAACTGATGTCTCATCGAAATATGGCCCGAATTCAGCGATTACTGGTACTTGGGTGCCCTCTGGGACGTCGGGGAGCCACAATCCGAGGCTTACCTTGCCATTTGGTGCTGAACCGCCTTCGGTCATTGGTAGGGTGAACTCGACGAAGTGGTGTGTAGAATTCCATTCGTTTTCGGTTTCGAGGATAGAATAGGGGCCGAACTCCATCACGTATGAGTGGGGGTGGCCTGTGATGTATGGCCACTCACCACGTTCCCAAACAGGAACTCGTTCGTAGATTCCAATATCTTGCTTGATGTCGTCTACAATCTCATCGAAGATTACAGATTGAAGAATTACCACCGTTAGAATTCCAACAACTGCAAATGCGCCGGCTGCCAAAGCTAGACGGCGCCGGTTGTAGCCTCGCGATTCTAGGAATTCTCCAATTAGTTCGCCAACTGGAGGGATTTCGCTTTTCGGAATCGCTGGAGAGTCGTCTTCGAGAATAAGTTCAGCCTCAAGAACGGCAGTTTCGGAGGCTGCGCCCTTCACGTGCACATGGCCCTTTGGGCCATGGTCGTGGTCGCAGCAATCCTCGCCCATTGCTTCGCCGGAGACAAATACCCCTCTTGACTTACGCGATTATCCGTCTCATTTGCCAAATCGAGTTTGATTGAAAAGGGGGTGTCGGGTCGCCCGCACCATGGGAACGCAGACGACATTCATTATGGTGAAGCCTGATGGAGTGCAAAGAGGCCTAGTTGGCAACATCATCCAGCGCTTCGAAACCAAGGGACTGCGCCTCGTTGGCCTGCGCCAGCTTACCCCTTCGATGGAACTAGCTGAGAAGCACTACGCAGTTCACTCCGAGCGCCCATTTTACCCCGGTCTAATCGAATTCATCACATCAGGACCTGTTGTGGCTATGGCTTGGACGGGTGTTGAGGCAATTTCAGTGGCTCGAAACATCATCGGACCAACTAACGGCCGCGAGGCTGCTCCCGGCACAATTCGCGGAGATTTCGCAATGGACATCGGTCACAACATAATCCACGGCTCAGATGGTGAGGATACCGCTGCCTTCGAATTGGGACTATGGTTCCCAGATGGCGTCGTCGAGTGGTCTCGTGACGCTGAGAGCCAAATTTACGAGTGAAACTACAACTTGACAGAGGATTGAGCATGAGGTGTTTGAAATGTCTGGACGCCGCCAACCAATTGTCTCTGTTTTAGGACACGTCGATCACGGTAAGACCTCACTTCTCGACCATATTCGTGGATTGGGATCTGGTCGTCAAGCAAGCGTGATGGATCGTGAGGCTGGTGGAATAACCCAGCACATCGGCGCCACTGAAGTTCCCGCAGATTTACTGAACGAACTTTGTGGGCCGCTTCTTGGTGGGAAGTCGTTTGATTCACCTGGGCTTTTGTTCATTGATACACCTGGGCACCACTCCTTCTCAACCCTGCGCGCGCGGGGAGGTTCTCTTGCGGACGTTGCCATTCTGATGATTGACATCATGGAGGGTGTGCGGCCTCAGACTATCGAATCTATTCGGATTTTGAAGGCGGCTAAGACGCCGTTCGTTATTGCTGCAAACAAGGTTGACCGACTTCACGGTTGGCGGGCTGAGCGAGATCGTCCTATGGCTCTGGCAATGCGTGAACAAACCCGTGATACTCAGGGTTATTTTGATCAGCGTTACTGGGATTTGGTTGGTCAATTTGCTGAGCATGGCTTCAATGTCGAGCGATACGATCGAATCAAGGATTTCACCAAGGAGATTGCACTGGTACCAATTTCTGCTCGTGAGGGCGAGGGAATCCAAGACTTACTGGCCGTTGTAATTGGTATGGCCGAGCGCTACTTAGTAGAGCAGTTGACCGATATTGAGGGAGCGGGCGAGGGCACCGTTCTCGAGATGAAGGAGGAACGGGGCTTAGGTAAGACTCTCGATGTTATTCTCTATCGTGGCTCGGTCAAGAAGGGTGACGAGATTGTTCTGACTACTGAAGAGGGTGGAATCTCCACTCGGGTTCGTGGCATGTTCTCCCCTCGCGGGATGTCCGAAATGCGCGATGCTGGAAATCGATGGGATTCCTCAGAAGCTGCTTTCGCTGCGGCTGGACTGAAGATTTCTGCTCCTGATATGGATGGAGTTCTGGCTGGAACCACCATGCGCGTTGTGACTACTGATGAGGAGAGGGCGACTGCTATGTCGCTTGCGAATGCTGAGGCTGATATTTCTGTTGAATTGGCTGAGGAGGGAGTTATCATCAAGGCCGACACAGTTGGTGGATTGGAGGCCTTGGCTAAGGAATTAGGTGAGCTGGATGTGCCTATTCGTCATGCTACTATTGGCAAAGTGAATCGCCGCGATGTGCGTAGTGCGGAGAACGCGGCAGACCCTCTGCACCGAATCATCATGGCGTTCTCAACCGACATTCTACCAGATGCTTTGGAGGAGATTGAAAACTCAGAGAACGGAGTGAAATATCTCGGCTCCGACATCATCTACCGCATCCTCGAGGAGCGTGAGGAATGGGTCGAGGAGCGCACTCGCGAATTGGAAGAAGCCAGTCGCGAGAAGGTTGTTTATCCAGGACGAATTCTTCTATTGCCAGACCACACTTTCCGAATTTCCAAACCTGCAGTTGTGGGTGTGCGTGTTCTCGCTGGACGAATCCACGTTGGACAGCGCTTGCTGAAGAATGGCGAGCGAATTGGGCAGATCAAGTCAATCCGTTCGGGTCAAGAATCGATGAAGGAGGCGAAACAAGGAGCTGAGGTTGCTGTGGCAATCGACGGTGTTACCGTCGGAAGACAAATCGAAGAAGATGATGTCCTACTCGTTGACATCCCCGAATCCCATGCTAGGAAGTTGAGAAAGATGGACCTCTCAACCGCCGAACAAGAAGTCCTCGAAGAACTCACTCTAATCCATAGAAAGGACAGTCATTTCTGGGGACGCTGAGCAACGCACCCACTCTGCACCCAAATCGAACACAGTACCCCGATTACGGGGGGTAAAGTAAGGATTTGAAGTTAAAGAAAAGATGGAAATTAACTACACCGATGAAGGTTTAGGATTCGATGCGCGAGCCGTTCAGAAGCGGCGAACGCTTTAGTATGAAAATGAGAGGCCCGAGTTGTATGACTATGGCCGCGAGTGACCCCAAGTCACGCGAACTCATCCAGACTGTGTCACAGATATCCAACGGCCTCATGGGAGAGGTAGCGAAGGTCATCATCGGAAAGCAGGAGAATCTGCGCCGTGTGACGATTGGAATTCTCTCAAATGCAAACATGCTGATTGAAGATTTTCCCGGCCTCGCCAAGACGCTGATGGCCAACACATTCGCTACCTCGCTCGGATGCAAATTCAAGCGTGTTCAGTTCACCCCTGACCTATTGCCCGCAGATATCATGGGGACATACATGTATGATCAGCAGGCGGGCGAATTCAAGCTCCGACCTGGCCCTCTATTCACCAACGTTCTTCTCGCTGACGAGATTAACCGTGCTCCACCAAAGACGCAGGCTGCTCTACTAGAGGCAATGGAAGAGAAGCAAGTTACAATTGAGGGTATTACCCACAAACTCCCAGCTCCTTTCATCACAATGGCAACTCAAAACCCAATCGAGCAAGAGGGAACTTACCCACTGCCCGAGGCACAAATGGACCGATTCATGATGAAGATGTCAATGGGCTATCCAGACCGCCAAGAGGAGAAGTCCATCCTACAGCGAAGGAAGCTCCGAGGAAAGGACGACTATGACATTGAGCAGATTACTTCTCCAAAGAAGGTAGTTGCAATGCAGAAGGCGCTAGAGACTGTTCATGTCGACACTGCTATTCTTTCCTACATCGTAGAATTAGTTCACCGCACTCGTGAAGATCACCGCGTAATTACCGGAGCATCACCTCGTGCTAGCCAATCTCTGTTCAAGACCGCACGCGCAAGCGCGGCAATCGATGGTCGCGACTACGTTATTCCAGACGATATCAAGGCCGTCGCGCTTCAGGTGGTCAGTCACAGAATCCTTCTCAAGCCTGAGTCGAAGATTCGCGGTGTTACTGGTCAGCACATTATGAGAAAGATTCTCTCAGAAGTCCCAGTTCCTGTAATCCAGTAATCGACAAATCGTCGCCTGTGATTATGAACTCCTGAGGCTTCGCTTCGTCAATGGGCCTCATGGAGTTTCTTCGTCCGGCGAAGAACGTCCCAACAACTTGGTGGAGCGCCGAAGATGCTTGGACTGTCAAACCAAGATTTTCGACTCTATTCATCCTAATCATCGGATTGATTGTATTCGGTGCAGGTGATGCAGTAATCATTGCTGCAGGAATAGGTAACACTCCTTGGACAGTATTAGCCGAAGGAATTGCAGTAAATCTAGACTGGACAATTGGAAAAGCAACTTTCTTAGTTAGCGTACTAGTGCTCTTATTTTGGATTCCACTAAAGGAAAAACCAGGTGTTGGAACCGTCCTTAACGCGATTCTAATTGCAGCAACAATAGAGGTATTACTCCCTGAATTACATACACCTGATGATTTGATTATGCAACTCTTACAGGTTGTAATCGGAGTTATTCTAGTCGGTATTGGTAGTGGCTTGTATCTGACAGCAAATCTAGGACCAGGTCCACGAGATGGAACAATGACTGGACTGAATAAAGTCACAGGAATTTCGATTGGTCGGATTCGCGGCGGAGTTGAAATTAGTGTACTAGTGATTGGTTGGGCTATGGGAGGGACATTTTGGATTGGCACAATTATCTTCGCAATTCTGATTGGCCCGTGCGTTGCGATCTGTCTGAATATCGTCAGCAAGTTCGGACCTAACGACTAGAATCAATCCGAATACTGGTCATCTTCTGATAGAGGCGGCCATTCATCCACCTCCGACAGCACGATACGCCGCCAGCGTTCGAACTGGGAGTGGTGATCTCATCGGTCCGGTTGTGATAGCGGTCACAAATCACAAAGGTGGTTGTGGCAAGACTACAACTGCTGTGAATTTGGCTTCTGCGCTCGCAGTCGGGAATGAAGAATTTGGCATTGCTGGACGGAGAGTGCTGTTGATCGATCTTGATCCAAAGGGGAATATCGCGACTACTTTTGGGATCGACAAGAAGAAACTCGGGTCGACGATGAATGATTTGTTCAAGGCTGGAATCGACGGCCCCAGCGTCCGTTTTGCTGATTGTTTAATCGGGCCCGAAGCATTGACTGAGTCGATGAAAGAGGCTAATCGGCGGCAGAATCCTGAGCGAAAACGCGGGCCACCGAAAGGGCTAGCAGTGGAAAATCTCTGGTTATTACCAGCCGACCTCGACCTCGCGGGTATCGAAATTGATTTGGCCACGCGAATTGGTCGAGAGAATCGTTTGCGAAATGCGATGCAAGGTGCAATCGGTCATTTTGACGTGGTGATTATCGATACACCGGCTTCTCTTGGATTGCTTACAGTGAATGCCCTAGCGGCTGCACAATGGGTGATGATTCCCGTGCAGGCCGAGTTTTACGCTCTAGAGAATATGAGCCAGCTGATGAACACGGTGCGTGATGTTCAATCAGCGGTTAATCCAGGTCTACGACTTTTTGGAATCGCTCTGACGATGGTTCAGCGGAGTCGTTTGTCCGAGACCGTTGCCGAGCAGGCTCGCAAGCACTTTGGCGACCGACTTTTCGAATCTGAGATCCCAAGGCTTGTCGCCATCGCTGAGGCTCCGCTCGATGGCGCACCAATTGTCATTGGACAAAAGCCAAACAAGTCAAATCCAGGAAGTACGGCTTACTGGGAGTTAGCAAAAGAGGCTAGCCAACGCATCGATCGAATTCAGGATTCAACTCTGCGCTGAATCGTAATCTTCATTCTTCTTCGGAAATATCGATTGGTGGCTGAGTATCTCTAATCGAGTAAAACATCGCTCCGATTAACAATAGAGGAACCATGAACATGAGTATTCCAATGATATTCGAATTGGAAAGTTCGGTCGGAATAGTAATGCTTGGTCCAATATAGAAACCTATCACGAACATCATTCCCATGATAGCAACAGTCTGTTTGTCAGCAACTTCGAGATTAAGCGGAGAGTCTCTGAATATTCCAGTCACTAGCCAAAGCAAAATCACTAACAAAACCAGCAAGGGTACCGTTTGTATGGCTCCATCTCCAGTAAGACCGTAGCCTTCGCCAGCTCTCAAAGAAGCATCGACAAGATACAACAGCCGAGCGGCCAATACTACTATCATCAAAGCTAATGCTACTAATGCAATCATTCTCTTTTCTGCTTTCATCTCCATTCTAATCGCCTCCTAAAGTCAATTCTATCCGTTTGCCCATTCCATCCCTAATACGCCTGATTAAGCCTGAATTCTCCATGCGTGAAAGCAATCTACTGGCTTTTGAATTCGTAAATCCACTAGCTTTCACGACCTCGGCCTGCCACATAGAGCCTCCATTGGAAGATAGAACATCTACTACCACTTTCTCATCAGCAGAAAGCATAGGAACCTCGGACTTAGTATTCTGAGTATCAGAACCGGTAGTTTCAGTCGATCGAGTTGGGTCGTTGAGCCAGGTCAGAGATATACCTATGACTATTCCAACACTTGTTAGGAATAATGAGTATAGAAGATAAGGAGCGGTTCCGCTTAGGGAACCTGAGCTCATTGTGAATGGAAATGAAATTAGCAATAGTAGCATGAAGCCACCGAGAGCTAGAGTCAACTTGGCTATCCTATCCATTTTGGCCGATTGGACAGGGGATGTTTCTTCGGCCATGTTTGAGCCCTTACCCTCAAGATTTGAAGTTTAGGCGGTCCGGTGCGCATCAGCACACCGGACCGTTTGTGTAATCAGATTGTCAATAATCTAACATCAGTCGGCCGATTCTTCTTGACGATTGTCTTCTGATCTGTCATCGGAACCGTCGTTGGACTCTTCCTCGCGGTCATCGTCCTCGTCGGCCGATTCTTCTTCACGATCGTCCTGAGTCATTTCCTCGTCGAAATTCTGTCTATCATCGTCAAACCAGAAGTTGCAGTAGTAGAATCCCTCACCTCTGTCAGGTGCCTCAGTCCACTCACCGCCACGCTCCTCACAGATATCTGGTCCGATATCCATGTGAGGTGCGGGGTGATCTGCTCCACCTTGAGGTCCTCTGCGCATTGCATCTCGCAATCTATGCAGTAGACCCCTTCGGTCATCGTCACCACGCTCACATCGCTCCTCTTCGGAACAATCTCGGTGGTTGTCATGTCGAGCAGACATGTGTTCGAGAACTTCTCCTAGAACCTCACGATCTGCTGTGCAGTCTTCGCTGTTGAGACAGAATGAGATGGCCACTCGACCAGACTCGAGCATCATTGCTCTATCATCGGCAAAATCCATCTTGCGGTCAATATCCCACTCGCCCCAGTCATCCTTGTCCATGAATGCGTCACACCATTCTTGCTTATCCGCGGACCAAAGTTCTCGAGTTCGGCAATCGAACCGTTCCTCGGCCTCGTCGTCGGCGTCCTCACGCTCTTCTTCAGAATAGCATGCTTGCCGGTCCTCGGACCAGGTGCCACCAGCGGCTTCACAGTCCTCTTGGCTCGCATCATCGTCGGTGAATCTTGGAGTATTTTCCTCAGACAATTCATTGTCATCAGAATTTAGTTTCTCTTGCATTTCTGTGTGTCTAGCGTTGATGTTATCGATCATCTCTTGAAGTTCTGCAGAATCGACTCCACACTCAGCACTATCGAGACAGTATTGGTATGCAATAACAATCTCTTGACCGATTGCCATTCTCTCTTCGAGGTGTGCTTCACGATCTTCCATTCGGTCATCCATCTTTCCAGGCATAGACTTTCCAATAAGCGACTTAGCGCCGTTCATCATACCCTTGTCTGAATCAATAGCTTTCCAGCCTCTCTCATCTGTAGCATCATCCACTGCTCCTGAATACGCGTTATCTTCTGCGTATGTTGGTGCAGCAAACTCTTCTAGGCTTGCTCCA
>JAQXEV010000083.1 GCA_029250665.1 Candidatus Thalassarchaeaceae archaeon
CCGAGAACTCTCAGAACTTGGCAACACTCTACTCGTAGTCGAGCACGACGAGGCTACTCTGCGTCAGGCAGATTGGCTAGTCGATATGGGAATTGGTGCCGGTAGAGATGGAGGAGAGGTCGTAGCAAATGGCGATATCGACACGCTGCTCACATCCAAAGACAGTATCACTGCAGCCTACCTCTCCGGCCGCAGCGAAATCCCACTACCCGAAGACCCAGCAACTCCCGATGAGGATCGCTGGCTGACAATTCGCGGTGCCCGCCAAAACAATCTACGCGACATCGATGTTGACATACCACTAGGCTGTATGATAGCAGTTACAGGAGTGTCGGGATCAGGTAAATCATCACTCATCACCGAAACGCTTGCCCCTGCGCTTCTCCGCGAATTACACGGAGCCGATACGACTCCAGGAAGACACGACCGAATCGAAGGAATCGAACAAATTGACAAGGCGATTGTCATCGATCAATCTCCTATCGGCCGCACCCCCCGTTCTAACGCAGCGACATATACGGGGGCGTTCACACCGATTCGAACTCTGCTGTCAGAAACCAAGCTCGCCCGCGAACGCGGTTACCAACCTGGGCACTTCTCATTCAACGTCAAGGGAGGGCGATGTGAAGCTTGCAAAGGAGCCGGTTCGATGAAGCTCGAAATGAATTTCTTACCCGACGTCTGGGTCACTTGCGACATCTGCAAAGGCAAACGCTACACACGCGAAACTCTCGAGGTCAAATGGCGCGGAAAAACAGTTCACGACATCCTTGAAATGCCGGTAGAAGAGGCTAACGAATTCTTCCAGAACCAACGCAGCATCCATCGAATCCTTTCGACGCTGAAGGACGTAGGTCTGGGTTATATTCGCCTCGGCCAGCCAGCGACGACACTCTCGGGCGGGGAGGCCCAACGGGTGAAATTAGCGTCGGAATTGCACCGTCCCGCCCGCAAACACACAGTGTATATTCTCGATGAACCGACTACAGGATTGGCGATGTCAGATGTCCATCAGCTCATCGAAGTACTTCTGAGATTGCGGCGCAATGGTCACACAGTGATCATCATCGAACACCACCTCGACGTGGTCAAGTGCGCCGATTGGGTGCTCGATCTTGGCCCAGAAGGGGGGGAGCATGGTGGCGACATAGTTGCCGAGGGGACTCCCAAAGAAGTCGCGCGCAACAAACATAGCTACACCGGCAAACATCTGAAACCTCTACTCTAGTCTGATTTTTCGATTTTCCGCGAAGAACCTTTTGAGGGACAGTACCCGAGGTCTTGCTAATGATGCGCTCCGGCAATCCTGCACTAAACGAAGACACATTCACCTCTTCTTCCTACCAAGATAAGCCATGGTGGGATGGCTTTGACATCGCAGATGAATCCACCACTATGTCGATAGAAGGGACGGCCGAGAAAACAGGAATTTTACTTGGTATTACAGTTCTCACAGCATTAGTTACGGCATTTGGTATGCCTGAATCCATGCCATTCATGATGATTGGATGGGTTGGCGGCTTCATCACAGCAATGATTGTGATATTCAGTCGTTCTACCAACCCGATTCTAATTTGCATTTATGCAGCATTTGAGGGAATGGCTCTCGGAGGCATAACTTGGTTTTACGAATCAATTGATGGTATGGCAGGAATTGGAATAGTTGCAGCGCTTCTCACATTCTGCATTTTA
>JAQXEV010000089.1 GCA_029250665.1 Candidatus Thalassarchaeaceae archaeon
ATGATGACAATCGTGTAGGTCCTCTCCCAGACGTTCTGAGCCCAAGGGTCTCCTTCCTCGACCAACTTGATCTTGATCTGATGTTCGCCAGGGCCCATCGTTCCAAGGTCCCAAGCGACTCCGATGTCCTCAGCGTGGCCAATCACCTTCGGATCTCCACTCTTATCCAGTCTTTCCCAAGATTCGACAGCGGCGAATGTAGCAATATGATCAGTCTGCTCAGAGACCGTTCCATTAGCCAACTCCTCGACCATCGCCCCGTGGAACCAATGACTCACAACGATGGTCGCACTAGCAGCATCCACATTGTCACTAACAGCCATTCCAAGAGTCACATCTACTGTATTCTGATTCAATTCGATGGTATAGGTTCCGCCAGTCCAAGCCACATCGACGACACCCTCTGTATCAGCGATATCAATCCCGCCAGCCAGCGTCGGTGGAGCGATATCAGCTAGTGGCGGGTTCACCAGCAAGAAAGAAATTGCGAGCCAGGTGAAAATATACAGAAAACTGGCTCGAAACCAATTACCTCTGTCATACCGGTCCGACCACTTGTCTGGAATAATCAACCTGTGAAGTGTCGGTAGAAGTACCACGAGCATGAGTGGGAGGACCCAGAGAATCTTCTCGGGTTCAGTCAAAGTCGGCATCAAAACGTAGCGCATCAGTAGTCCAACTGACAATCCAAGAGCAATCACCAACCACATCGAAAACGCGTCAGCCTTTTCCTTCTCAAGGGCGTCACCGGGCTCGAAAGGCTCGATTTTGCGGCTCTTCTTATCTTCCTTTTCTGCGTCCGACCCCCGCGCACGCTTCTTGCCCGAATATGCGCTTGCGCGCAGGGCGGAATCGACGTCGACCACGACTTGGCGACGCCCCGCCCCTCATCAAGGGTATGGGCGACGTCGTACTCTATTCGCCACCGCGAGGACTGCAACGCTCAAATGGAGGCCGTCGGTGGCGCGGCATAGCCGGGGTGGCGTAGTTGGTAGCGCGTCGGACTCATAGGGTACAGTCGGCGGGGATTTTCCTGCCGACGCAATCGATGAGCGCACAAGCCTAACCGAAAATGTCTGAGACATCCGAAGGTCGCGGGTTCAAGTCCCGCTCCCGGCACCACACTCTCAATCGAATCCAGTGGCAACGCTCAACTTTGGGCTATGCCATTATTCGAGTTCGGTGCACTTCGCTTGGTTAGCACTAACCAGAGGACCGACGCGCCAGCAATTAGCAAAGCAGGTATCATCGCATATTGCACATATTCCCAACCGTAGGCGTGTAGTATTGCACCTGAGCCGAAGGAAGCCACTGCTAACAAGCCAGACACAAAGAAATCGTTCAGACCTTGCACCTTCGCTCGCTCCTCATCCGTGTGCGTTGTAGTCAACAGACTCGTCGCTCCGATGAAGCCGAAATTCCATCCCAAACCAAGCGCGATAAGAGCCAGATAGAAGTTTTCGAGTTCCGCACCGTTCGCCGCAATTGCACCGGCCAAAGCAATAACCGCCAATCCGATGCTTATCACTCGCACATGACCAATCCGTGCGATGATTGAACCGGTGAAGAAACTCGGAGCGAACATCGCTACAATGTGCCATCGAACCACATCAGCAGCGATTGCCGTTGAGAAGCCATTCTCGGACATGGCTAGGGTGGTCGAAGTCATGACGAGCGTCATCAAAGCGTAGGAAACCATCGCACAGATTACTGCTACGACGGTCGTTGGTTGCCTGAAAATCTGCTTCAGTGGCCTACCTGTATCTCCACCTTCCTCCTTCTTCGGAGGTTTCGGGATATCGAGGAAAAGCAACCCCAGTGATCCTACGACATTGATTACCATCACTGTAAGGTAGGCTCCTGCATAGGGTGTAGATCCGATTGCATCGGCCGTCTGTCGAACGATTTCAGGGCCGATGAAAGCACTGACTAATCCTCCAGCCAAAACCAGTGAAATTGCCTTTGGCTGGAACTCTTCAGAGGCTGTATCTGCTGCTGCGAATCGGTAGTATCCATGTGTTGATCTGAAGACTCCGGTGAATGCCGAACCGATGAGCAGTACATCGAACCGTCCGAGATATAGAGCGAGGGCGCTGAAACCGCCTCCAAGTAATCCCGCGCCGGCTCCGAGCAGAAATCCGCTTCGTCTGCCGAACCTTCCCATAAACAGAGAAACCGGTCCGGCAAACAACATCGAGGTCACCATCGTGACCGTAATCGGCAATGTTGCCAGTGCTTTCGCACCGGCTAGAGCGAAGCCAGCAAGTCCTCCGAGGATTATGTTGATCGATCCTTGACTACCGAGTATCGCTTGAGCATAGAATAGCACGATGACATTGCGCTTCGCCATCTTGTCATCGCTCATTAATGACTCAGCGCACGCTGAACCTCCATCAATGTGCTTCTCAATAAACCCGAATTTCAGAAACGTCTTCGACGCACATCCGAATAGCAAATCCTGCCCTGATTCACGACCTCGCGTTGCGTCGCATTCATGGAGTGAATCACATCCTGTCGCTTCATGGGAGACTGGCCTAGCCCGTCGACGCCGGTTAGGGTGGTCGTCAAGACTTGGTCCGGGATGGTCGAACACGAAGGTTTGGCATTGCCACCGGCGGGCCCGAAATTAGTGACATTGAAGCTTGCTAATGGATACAATGTGAGCTATCCGGAGTCTTACGTCGAATCGGTCGAGGTACTCGATGATGTGCAGATTGCAGTCGCAGAGGAGGTCACCCACGAACCCCAGGACGAGTCACTACCTCTCGTTCACCTAATCCACACTGGCGGGACCATCGCTAGCAAGGTGGATTATGCAACTGGGGCTGTCAGCGCTAGGTTCGAGCCACACGAACTGCTCGATTCGGTGCCTGAATTACGCTCGGTGGCTCGCCTTAGGGTAGTCAAGCTGGGCAATATGTGGTCCGATGATATACGCCCGCGGCATTGGAATCGGATGTTACAAGCTACTGATGAGGCCTTTGCAGAGGGTGCAGTTGGCGTTGTGATTACTCATGGAACGGACACTTTGCATCTCAGTGCGGCGGCCATGGCCTATGGTTGGGCCGGAAATGGTGGTCGGCCGCCGGGTCGAATTGTTGTGACTGGGTCACAGCGCTCGCCTGACCGTGGTTCAAGCGATGCGGCTGAGAATCTGGTTGCTGCTGTTCATTGGGCAGCGCATGGGCCTGAACCTAACGGCTATCGGGATTCTAGTGTGGTTATTCTGCATGCCGAATCCTCTGATGGGCGCTGTGCTGTTCTGCCCGGTGTTGCTTGCCGTAAGTATCACTCATCGCGGCGTGACGCGTTCAAGCCGATCAATCAGGGTCCACTGGCTTGGGTGAATAATGATGGTTCAGGGCCGAGCATCGAGATGGCTGAGCATGAGCCAGCCGATGCTCGCGTTGAGGCGATTGCACCGATGCTTTTCGATGAGGATGTTCGAATCGCCCAATTCATCGCAGATGCTCATCTCCAACCAGACCTCGTGAAGGCTGGAATCGAGGGGGAATTCGATGCGCTGCTCTTCCATGGGACCGGGCTCGGGCACCTTCCTATTGCCGACCCACAGGAAGATTCTCAGGAGAATACGATACTTCGACTGATGCTCGAAGATTACTGTGCGAATGATGGCATCGTGGTCGTAGTTGCGCAAACGATTCATGGTGCGATGAACATGAATGTCTATGCCAAGGGGCGCGAACAACAGGAGATGGGAATCATTGGTCACGGCTCGCTATGTCCGCCGAGTTCTGCTCTGGTGAAGTTGCACCATCTGCTGAGCCGTGGCGGTGGCCGTGAGACTATCGCCGCTGGTTGGATTCAGGATATTTGCGGCGAGAATCCAAACGACTCAATGGAGTAAATTGGAGGCTTCGGATGGCCGGACC
>JAQXEV010000112.1 GCA_029250665.1 Candidatus Thalassarchaeaceae archaeon
GGAATGAAGAAATTAGTTCCACAGGAAGTGTCCAAATGGCTATCGGCTACCAGTGGTATAGTTCGATTGGTTATCGCTAATTGAATTAGAAATAACGATTTTTATCGCATCTTTGTCTTCCTAAAGAGTTCCAAAGGAAACTAGGGGGTTGGGGTGAGTTTTGAGAACCCCTATCCTCTCGGACCAATCAATGGCGAAACGCCCCGGAGAAGTTCTCGCTCTCAATGAAGGGAGGTGTTTCGGTTGTGCAGCTTGCGTAGCGATCTGCCCGGTAGATGCGTTGGATTTATCGGGGCTTTTGGTGATTATCGACGAGCCCACTTGCACACATTGTGAACTTTGTATTCCTGCATGCCCCGTCCATGCCCTTCTCTTTGAATCAACCAAAGAGTCAACCCCCCCAATCGGAGTTGCTTGAGAATGCGTGTAGCAATTATTGGTACAGAACTTTCCAATCTTATCTGTGCTCATACACTTCTTGATCAACATCCAGAAATGGAACTACATCTCATCGAAGAACGTCCGGAAACAGGACTAATGGGAGAGGGCCCAGGACTCTTGAGTGGACACTTCGAAGAATTATTTTCAAGAGATTGGCATCACCATTTAGGGTCCCAACAACCAAATCATGAAAGCAGCGCTTTACGTCGTTCTTGGCTTGAAAAATCAATAGCAAGTAAACTATCTGAGAGGGGCGCAGTAATACATTTGAGGACTCACTCTACCATCGATTCCGAGGGGGGAAAAACCAGCTTGTTTCTAACAGGAGCAGGTCTTGCCTCTGAAGGAGAACTCATTGTAGACCATCTTCTTTCCACCACACCAGAAAGAGAATCCAATACTTGGTTTGGTGGTGTGCATAATGGGAATCTGAAAACATCATCCTACGAAGGAAGTAGATCAGATGGTTTGGTAGAAGTCTGGTGGTCGGAAGAAGAAAATTACCAGTACGAAGGGAGGAAGTGGTTGCAACTTATGGAATGGAAGGGCGCAGATCCACGAACCGCCCTATTAGATGCAATCTCGCGCGGGCGAGCGCTTGCAGCAACCATCCTATGAGGCCCAATATCTCTGAAACACTTAGACACCCAATCACCACGCAGAGTCATGGTCCGAGAGGCTGGCCCGACTTTGAGACATGTCGCCGACACATCTGGCAGCGCTCGTCACGCCATTCTCATCGACCCTGCAGACCAAACTCCTGAGATGGCCGCCAAGCGCTGCGTTGCGGCCGTTTCAGCCGGCTCGAGAATGGTGCTCGTTGGAGGCTCAACCGGCACTGATATGATGAATGTGCACAACACAGTAGTCGCCATCAAAGAAGCACTAGAGCTCATTACATGGGCATCAAGTCAAGATTCAGATCTCGACGAAGAGTCGTGGAGAGTTCCAATAGTTCTCTTCCCAGCAGGTGCAGCTGCGCTTTCTCCAGCAGCAGATGGAATCACATTCATGATGCTGATGAACAGCACCACGCCCCGATTCCTGATAGAAGAACAGGTGTCGGGCGCCCCATTCATTCGAGAGGCAGGCGTAGAGACGTTGCCAATGGGTTACGTGGTATGTGCACCAGGAGGCCGGGTCGG
>JAQXEV010000115.1 GCA_029250665.1 Candidatus Thalassarchaeaceae archaeon
CCTGGTGGCTTGCTACTTCGATGTCGTCTCTTCCCAACCTCCTGGTGCAGCAGCTGGGAAGGGTGGGGTTGTTCGCCCATTAAAGGGGATCGTGAGATGGGTTTAGACCGTCGTGAGACAGGTTTGTTGCTTTGTGGTTGAAGCGTGTAAGATGCCTGATCGGAAGGGCCCTTTAGTACGAGAGGAACGAGGGCTCGGAGCCACTAGTTTACCAGTTGTCTGGCAAGGCAATGCTGGGTAGCCACGCTCCAGTGGATAAGAGCTGAAAGCATCTAAGCTCGAAGTCATCCGAAAGACGAGGCATCTCAGGGGACTCGTAGAAGACGAGTTTGATAGACAGCGGGTGTAAGCACCGAGGTTCGCCGAGGTGTTCAGCCCAGCTGCACTAACCCCCCGAGCATTCATCTTTCTACTTGCCCACACCATTTTTTTGTGGGCCTCTGTCCAATAGGCATATTCGATTCTATCACCAAACACATTCGAAAGAGAGTTGTGCACGGCCAAAGCGGAGGGGTAATACCCGGTCCCATATCGAACCCGGAAGTCAAGTCCTCCTGCGTCGTATTCTGTACTGTGGTGCGAGAGCCCACGGGAACTTGCGTCGCTGTGCCACTCTCTTTCACCCTCCCCGCATCAAACTTCATTCACTATTGGCGAAGCCATCCTTATTGAGAGACGCAGGTGATTGAATGGGAATATCGACCGGAGACATACTCGGACACACCCAAGTCGGTGTCTATCTGAGTGTTGTCGGCGATGTTCTATTCCATCCGGCTTCGCTCGATCAGCCGGCAGTTGAAGAATTGGCTGCCGCCTTCGAAATGGAAATGTACCCCTGCCTTATTGGAGGTTCAGCTCTGCTCGGATCTTTGGTCCGAGGCAATTCGAAAGGACTCGCTGTCGCTGATATCGCGACCGAGTCCGATCTTGATGAGCTGAGCAGTTTCGGTGACCTTGTCGTGCTCGAGAGTGGTGTCAACGCCGCTGGCAATCTCTTGAGTTGTAATGAGCACGGCGCTATCGTCAGTCCAGTCATCCCGGGTCCTGGGGCAGAGATGATTGGTGAAGTGCTCAAGGTTGACGCAGTCCGCTCAAAGATTGCTGGTCAGGAGACTGTGGGCTCTCTGACTGTCGCTAACAATCACGGTATCCTTGCTCATCCAGATATCTCCGCCGAGGAGGCCGAGAAGGTCGCAGCGGTGATGCAGGTTCCTGTGATGGTCGGCACCGTCTGCTTCGGTTCGCCTTACGTTGGTGCTGGATGTGTCGCAAGCGATTCACACGCATTCGTAGGTTCAGGTTCTACAGGCCCTGAGCTGAATCGTATCGAAGATGCGCTCGGCCTCATTTGATTCTTGGTCATAAGAATAGGCTTGCATCGAATGGAGCATCCTTATCGATGCGCTCGGTAACTTCTGGCATCGGATACTTCAGTCCAGTAGCCGTGTTGAACAGGACCACACGATCATCTTTCGAGACGAGTCCTTGCTCAAGTGCCTGCTCCCAAGCTGCGAAAGTGGCAGCACCTTCGGGACAGAGGAGCAAGCCATCCTCGCGACCGATACGATCGCGGGCGTCCATCAATTCCTCATCCGAAACAGCGATGGCAAATCCTTCTGATTCCCGAACAGCGCGTAGTATCAGGAAATCTCCAATGGCGGCAGGAACGCGAATTCCACTCGCCTCAGTTTCAGCTCCCTCCCAAAATTCTGCGTGCTCAACCCCTTCCTGCCAAGCCTTGACCATCGGCGCGCAACCTGTCGATTGTACAGCAACCATTCGCGGTAACGCGCAATCAATCCAGCCAAGTTCAAGCAATTCATGGAAAGCCTTCCACATCCCTATCAATCCAGTTCCACCACCGGTCGGGTAGAATATTACGTCAGGCAATTCCCAACCGAGTTGCTCGGCCAATTCAAGTCCCATCGTTTTCTTTCCCTCGATGCGATAAGGCTCCTTGAGAGTCGAGACAGCGAACCAACCAAGCTCATCTTTTCCTTCGCCGATGATTTTCCCGCAATCACCTATCAGGCCGTTCACAAGATAGGTATCACCGCCCTGAGCCAGAGTCTCAGAGGTGTTGATCTCCGGCGTGTTATCGGGGCATAGCACGGTGGTTCGCATACCAGCGCGAGCGGCGTATGCTGCGAGTGCTGATCCTGCATTCCCATTCGTTGGAATCGCAAGATGTTCCAAGCCAAATTCCTTCGCCATCGAAACTGCAAGACACAATCCTCGCGCTTTGAACGAAGCAGTTGGCAAGCGCGACTCATCCTTGACGAGCACCTTCCCCGCAGAAATCCCAAGGTGCTCGACACTCCGTTCCAAGGAAACGATTGGAGTGACAACCTCACCTAATGAAATTCGATTCGCCGCATCACTCACCGGTAATAGCGGCGAATAACGCCAAAATCCAGCTTCGCTAGACCCTGCGATCGAATCCCGACTCACCTCATCCCTCATCCGGGAGAGATCGTACTTGACCAGTAGTGGTTTACCTGCCGAGGATAGTGTGTGGACCTTGCCTTTTTCAAATACTTCACCGGTGTAAGCACATTCGAGGTGGGTCACGTAATCACTGGACATCGAAGCCTCTCTCGCGAAGCAGACTCATGAACATGCCGAGCGAATCAAACTCAGATTGCAGTAGGAGCGACGTGGTCGTCCTTTTTGTCATCCTTCGAACGAACACGATTCCAAACATTTGTCATCAGTTCGTCGTGATGCTCTGTGCAGTAGTGAAATCGTCGATATGCCTCACGGAATGAATAGGCCTTTTTTCCAGTCGCAACGAGAAATCCTTCTGGTGAAAGACGGCTGATTTTCTCTCCTTCGACCTTACATTCTGGGTAGTCGCAGGTCGCCATCACCTCACCTCAGGAATCAATCAGTTTTGTCTTCTTCGGGTGTTATGACTACTAGAGGCGAATTCGCCTCGACACTATCGCCGGGTTTGCAGTTGACTGCTGAGACCGTTCCAGAGAGTGGCGCGTGAATTTCATTTTGCATTTTCATCGCTTCAAGAATCATCACTACATCGCCTTCAGAGACTTGCTGCCCTTCACTGATTGCGATTGAAACAATCTTACCTGGAATCGTTGATGAAATCGTTCCAGACTTTTTCCCTCGCCCCCCTCGCTTACGTTTTTTGACGCCTTGCTCAGCAGCAGCCCCTCCTTCGATTTCTATCTGGAATTTTTTACCTTGGACGGTGACGTTCCAGACACCTTCTTCCTTCTCGAGTTCGACCTCGAACTCTTCACCATCGACTTTCACCTTCCGCTTTGGCATGAAATCACCTCGGGGTGCTCCTCCGCGTACGTGCGCGGAATAGGTTTCTGCGACCAATCAGAGAACGTCGGTGGTCGCGCGACCAAGCCTCGCCTCCTTCTCTGCCCTCAGCCGGAGTCAAGGCTTGCCCTTCTGATTCTTCAAGCAAAACTGCGAGAATTGCCGCAGCGCGGAGTTTGTCCTTCTTTCGAGCCATCCGGTCAAACCTCATAGTGGGATATTGCCGTGTTTACGCGCTGGGCGAATCTCTTCCTTCTCGAGGAGGGCACCCAGCGCCTTGATGAGCCTCGTTCTGGTTTCACGGGGTTGGATCACATCATCGAGATAGCCCAGAGAGGCAGCTCGGTATGGATTAGCGAAGGTTTCTTGGTAATCGTCAATCAGTCTCTTACGCTCCCCTTCGGGGTCGCCTGAGGCACCAATTCTCCGACGATGGATGATCTGAACGGCACCTTCTGCGCCCATAACAGCCAGTTGGGCGGTTGGCCAGGCGATGTTGTAGTCGCCTCGAATGTGTTTACTACTCATCACGTCGTATGCCCCACCGTACGCCTTTCGGGTAATTACTGTGAGTTTGGGGACAGTTGCTTCGGCGTAGGCGTAGAGTAGTTTTGCTCCGTGGCGGATGATTCCGCCCCATTCCTGACTTGCTCCAGGGAGGAAGCCGGGAACATCGACGAAAGTCAGGAGTGGTATGTTGAAAGCATCACAAAAGCGGACGAATCTTGCTGCCTTCACAGATGCGTCGATGTCGAGACAGCCCGCCAGAACCTTTGGTTGGTTGGCGACGATACCTATTGTGTGGCCACCAAGTCGTCCAAAGCCGACGACGATGTTTCCTGCGAAGTCGGCTTGGACTTCGAGGAAGGCGCCATCGTCGATGGTTGCTTCTATTGCGTTGACGATGTCGTAAGGAGTTGTGGAATCATTCGGAATCAGGTCATCGAGAGCCTCGCAATCTCGGTCGTGTGGATCTGTGGTTGGTTTTGTAGGGGGCTTCTCGAGATTGTTTAGTGGTAGCATGTCGATTAGCTCTCGAACCAACTCGAGAGCATCATCGTCATCCTCTGCGGTGAAATGAGTCACACCTGATCTAGTTGCGTGGGTTGCTGCTCCACCGAGGTCTTCGAAAGTGACTTCTTCATTTGTCACCGTCTTGATGACCTCTGGACCGGTGATGAACATATGAGCGGTCTGATCGACCATCACAACGAAGTCGGTTATCGCTGGTGAATAGACCGCTCCACCCGCGCAAGGGCCCATTATTACAGAGATTTGTGGAATGACTCCGCTCGCGCGTACATTACGAAAGAAAATCTCAGCATAAGAGCCCAGACTAGCAACTCCTTCCTGGATTCGGGCTCCGCCGCTATCATTGAGGCCGATTACTGGAGCGCCTGTCTTCAGCGCCATATCGAGAATCTTGCAGATCTTCAGGCCGTGCATTTCGCCCAACGAACCTCCGTAAACCGTGAAATCCTGTGCGAAGCAGTAAACCGTGCGACCGCCGATAGTTCCGTGGCCACAAACCACACCATCCCCGGGAATCACATTGCGGTCCATGTCGAAATCTCTGCATCGGTGCTCGACAAGTCCATCGACCTCAACAAAGGAATCCTCGTCGAGCAATTGTTCGATTCTTTCTCTCGCGGTCATTTTTCCGCGCGCGTGCTGTGCAGCAATCCTCTTCTGGCCGCCGCCTGCCTCAGCTTGCGCCTTACGGCGACGCAAGTCATCGATGCGCTCCTTCACACCAGACATGGTATGCTTACAACGCGGCTAAGCCGCCCATGAGCATTCCTCATCAGACTCCACTACGCAGAATACTACAATCGGTTGCTTGAAGGCTATCAGAGCAGTGCGTCAATCGACCGTAGCATGCGGATAGTAGTAGCCAAACCCGGACTTGACGGGCATGACAGGGGTGCCAAGGTCATCGCTAGAGCCCTCAGGGACGGGGGTCACGAGGTGATATACACAGGATTACGCCGCACTCCGGCTGAAATTGTTCGTATAATCATGGATGAGGATGCTGCGGCGGTCGGGCTTTCGTCACTTTCTGGTGCCCATGCCGTTCTGATTCCACGCGTATGCGAGGGCTTACGAGAAGCCGGCATGGGCGACGTAGTAGTCTTCGCAGGTGGAATTATCCCCGAACAAGATAGGGCTGCGTTGTACGAAGACGGAGTCAGGGCGGTATTCGGGCCAGGAACAACAACATCGGAGATTCTCGATTTTTTGAAAACTCTCGATCAGCGAGCAAATGCTGGCGAGCCTAGGGGAGTTGGTGAAGAGGTGGGGTGGCATTGGTGAGCGATGCCACAGAACTCCTCCAACAAGCCCGTTCGGGCGACCGACGTTCACTCTCAAGGCTACTCAGTCATATCGAGGAAGGCGGAGAATCCCCTGTCGAAGGTGGCTCTGGCACATCACTCGGGATAACCGGACCACCCGGTGTCGGCAAGTCTTCTCTCATAGGGCGGATGATTGATGTCTGGACTGAGAGGGGCGAATCGGTTGCTGTTCTTGCAGTCGACCCATCTTCTCCTCGGAGCGGTGGAGCTCTTCTCGGAGACCGAATGAGGATGAGTAATGCCGATTCATCAGACCTCGTCTATGTCCGTTCGTTGGCAACCCGTAATCACCCTGGAGGTCTGATGGATTGTTTGACACCGATGGTCGATGTACTCGCATCCTGTGGCTGGCAGAACATCGTCATCGAGACGGTCGGCGCAGGTCAAGCGGAGATTCGCGTCGTCGCCTTCGCTGACAGAATCCTACTCGTTGATGGCCCCGACCGCGGCGACATCATCCAAGCCGAGAAGGCAGGAATCATGGAACTCGCCGACCTCATCGCCATCAATAAGTCCGATCTTCCAGACGCCGAGCGGGCCGCAAACGCGGTTAGAACGGCTCTTTCGGTTGGAGCCGATGAAAACACGCCCGAGGTTTTGCTAGTTTCGGCTCATTCGGGCGATGGTATCGAAGAGATAATCGAAGCCCTCTCGCAAACCACGACTACTGAGGGAAGAGAGAGACTACGCGTGCGAGAGCGCCTAATTTCAGCCTGGGACTCAACCCTCCTCACCTCACCAAATATCGAATCCACTCTTGCTGCGCTTGAGACCGGAAGCATGACGCTGTCTCAAGCGGTCGAACAAATCAGGAAAGGGGTCTGAGCCTATGAGTGTCATACCAGTTGACATAGATCATGCAGAACATTCGGTCGGCGGCGCCAGTGGCCACTGGTTCCGACGATTCACACACGTCGGAATGTGCGTCATCCCCTTCGCTTACCACCTCTGGGGAGAGCCCATCGCCGGAATTGTATCGATGACTCCGGAAAATTTCGTCATCGCGGTAGCAGGATTTTTCATCGCCATCGAAGCAATCCGCATCAAGTTAGGAATAATCATCGTCGGCCAGCGTGAATACGAAGCAAAGCAAGTCAGCGCTCTGGCCTGGGGTGCAGTAGCAGTATGTCTGACCCTGATTCTTGCACCTCAGGAGGGAGAGGGTCTCGAGGCGGGGAAGTACACGATACCCATCATCTGTGGTCTAACATTCGTCGATCCAATCATGGGCGAGGTCAAGAGAGCCAAGATGGGCATGCGAGCAGCAGTCCTCGTTGGTTCGGCAGTCTCCTACACGATTTGGATGGGCAGCGTGGCACTCTTCTCAACACCATTCCTAGCCGCAGTCCTCCTCGCTCCACTAACCGTCGCTGGCGAGGTTCCTCGTGTGAGTTGGATTGACGATAATGCAACTATGATTCTCTTCCCATTGATTGCTCTACTATTGCTGCATCCACTTCTGTGAGATGGCTTTAGCTTCCCTTGCGAGCAATGTGTTATGCAGTCACATTTACAACCCGATTTCGTCTCGACGGTTTGATACAGATGGCTGAGTCAGAAGAAACTGGTCGCATCATCGCCTCACCAATCTCGCAGAATTTCTACATATTCATCTGGACTTTGGCTTCCGTGGCCTCCTTTGCAATCTTTGTTGCATATTGGTGATGCTGAGTCAGCATCGACTGCCATCAATTGGCAATGCGTCCAGCATCATCGAATTCGTGACCTTCGTGACGAAGCAGCCGAATCTTTGTCTCCGGACCACCTTCTCCACTGTAATTTCCAATGATGCGGTCGCTTCGAACCACTCGGTGGCACGGCACAAGCAGGGGCCAAGGATTCATCGCCATTACCGAACCAACGGCCCTGCTCGCTCCGGGATGCCCCGATTCTGCGGCCAACCCAGCATAAGACACTGTTCGGCCGAATCCAGCCTCACGAACAAGAGAGCGCAGTACCTGCGTTTGGAATGGAGTTAGATTGGATTCGTCAAGTCGAGGAAATGGTGCATTTGACCCGGCGAAGTATTCCCGAGTCCAATTCTTCGCCGCGACGAGGTGTTCATTCGAGATATCACTCCGCTGCACCTCGCCCCATCCGACTTTAGACAATCCAGCATCAGTAGCTTCGAAGTGAATTGCGCCGATAGGTGTCTCCACCCAATCTCGGAACATATTTTCAATCTAAAATTCAGAGCCCTTGACCTTATCGCCCGCGGTAGGCAAAACTCAGCTTAGGATTCATCGTCCTCTGACGAATTTCCGTCAATCTCAGCGGATTCATTCCCACCCTGAATCGCTTCCATCCCAACAATCTCGTAATTCGAAGGGAAAAGAGCAACAGCAACTCCACCGACAATCGCAGCAACCCCGAGGTAGAATTGCTGTTGAACCATAATCAATTCAAGCCCAATCGCAACAAGAAGAAGCCCTCCAAGATTGGAAATCCATACCAAATTCTTGAAGGTTCCAAGAGAAACTCCTGTCGAATTTTCGGCTCGCTTCGGCCCGAATTCAGCGCCAAATCTCACAGGATCCTCTTTCTCCATTTCATCACCTATCGATCATTAATATCGCGTCTGTTGGGCAAGCAAGGACGCAGAGTTTGCAACCGGTGCAGGGGTCGCGCAGCACGCGTGCTTTGCGGTTAACGTCGACGTTCATGATGGGACTTGCTAAAGGGGTGTCGAAGAGTTCAATCGCATCGTCATCGCAGACTATCATACACTGGTCGCAACCAATGCATAACTCCTCCTTCACCCACGCTACTGCATCTTCTCCGCCCTTCAGTTTCGCTCTCTCTTCTGCGCGCATTGCATTCATCATCATACGAATGCGACGTTGTTCACGCGCTCGGCGAGCAGCGAGGTCGGGGATATCAGTCATCCGAATCGATGCTGCCGGCTCTGACTTCTCAAGGCTGCGGTCGCCAGCAGTCAGATTGATGATGGGCAGTCGGTGCGCTCGAATGTGGATAACGACGGGGTTAAAGCGAACTCGAAGGAGAGTGATTCAGTACTCGAAATCACCGATGATTCAGCTGATCTTCCATGGTACCGTGATTCAATGTCTTGGTTGGGCCTGACCATCGGTCCAGGCATCTGGCTAGCTATGGCGGTATTCCTCTCATTGCAAATTGCTTGGATTTCCCTTGCTTGTGGCGGTCTAATCGGATTCTTCCTCTGGCTCGTTGCCCTTGGATATCAGAATCCACAAATGGCTCGAGCAACACTTTGGGGCATTGCCATCAATGCGATGCTTTCCGCTTACTCGGCTTGGGTTGCTTTTGCTTGAGGTCCAGATTGCCTCAATCAAGAGTCTAGACTATCACTGGCGCTTTGCGTCGATTTGTCGCGCTAGGAAGGAGACGACATCAAGAATCTCGAAGTCGTGTCTTGGGTCACCTTCGAACTTGAGGCACTCAAAGTGACTGACGCACTTCGGGCAACTCGTGAGCATAATTTCAGCACCTGTCGCCTTTACTTCGTCGAAGCGCTCTAGGCGCAGAGCCCTGCTGTTCTCGTTACAGGACATCATGCTAGATACGCCGCAGCATAGGGCGTCCTCGCCGGTGTGTTCCATTTCGACCAAATCTACACCATCAATCGCGCGAACGAGGTCGCGTGGTTCTTCGTAGATGTTCATCTGACGCCCCAGACGGCAGGGGTCGTGGTAGGTGACTGTGACATCCTCAGGGGTGGCGAGATCCATATCGAAGCCATTCTCAATCAGATATTCGGTCGTGTGCATGACCTTCATGTCCTCGAGTTCGTAATCCATTGCAAAGGTGCGGAAGCACTCTGCGCACGATGTGACTAGGGTGTCTATTCCGCTGTCTCCCAGTTTCTTCTGATTGTAGGCCTTGAGCTTCTCGAAGACTTCCGTCATTCCTTGCCACTTCTGGTCGTGTCCACAGCACTTTAGGAAGTCTCGACCGAGGTAAGTGACATCCTTCCCCATCTCATCGAAGATGGTGAATGCGGCAGTCGTTGTTTCTCCGAGGTTCATTTCTCCCTCATTGACGTGGCTGAAAATCATCTCTTGGTCGATATAATCGACACATCCTGGGTAGTAGCCCACGCTTGAGTCGATTGGATACTCATCAATTGGAATGAATTCTGAGTCCGCGTCTTCCTCCGCCTCTGCAGCCAATACTGCCTGGAGGATAGAGTGAGGGATTTCGGCAGCAGGTGGGCCACCTACAATCAGGTTACGGCGAATGTCAACGTATGAGTCATAATCGACCAATTGCGGGCAGGCGTTGGTGCAAGCAGTACAGGTCAGACAAGAGTACAATGGAACGCCGTCATCTTCGTTATTCCATGTATTGTAGATGATGTTGAGCTTGTCTCCGGCGTTGAAGAGACGTACTGGACAAGCGTCATCACAAAGGTCACAACCGTAGCACTTGTTCATTTCCCACTCATAGCCGCGTGCCATACTACGCATTAGCATGAATACAATGGCGCCGATTCCAAGACAAGGAACGAACATTGAGTAGATCAACTTGGCATCAAGGCTCTTCGGATTCTTCTCAAAGGTTGGATTCTCAATACTCATCGCTTCGATGTCTGTTCCGGCAGGTAGGTCAGCACGGTTTGCGGCTGCTCCGTCC
>JAQXEV010000019.1 GCA_029250665.1 Candidatus Thalassarchaeaceae archaeon
TACACCGCCTTGCCTTCATGGGTGAAGGTGGCGAACCAGTTGGCTGAATCTTGGAGATTTGCCGACCGCCTCAGCAATCGGTGCAATGAACGTCTTCGACGTTATCACCCTCGATCCAAGCAGTGAACCAATCGAGGAAGGACACTCCTTCTGTTTCGAGAGTGAAGAAACGGTCTGAGAGCAAAATCGTGTGACCGTCACCTCCGGTCATGTAGGCTGAAAGTTCAATTCCAGAATCCTCCGCTTTCTGCTCGGAAGACAGAACCTGGTCCCGGTACTCCAAAGAGATGTCATTGCCGAGCAGTGCTCCGAAGAAGCGCATGGTTTCGTCATTTGAATCAGAGAATCGGCCGAATCGAATTGAATTATCGATACTGTGCGTGTAGATAATCAAATCTCCCGAATCCATCTTGTTGAAGTTCAATTCATTGCTTTCAGGGAAATCCAGCATGGTGTCATTGAGGTTCCATATATCGTAAAAATCGAAGGTCTCGTTGGTGAATAGTCCATCGCTTCCATCGTTGAAGACCATCACTTGAGAATCGGGGTAGTCGACAGCCACTCGTGCTCCGTATAGAGGGGCTGGAATCGAGCCGGCGCTCGAACCTGTCACAAGAATCGTCTCAGCATCTGGATAATTTTCCAGCATGAAATTGTAAGCTGATTGCGAGTTGTTGTGGCCCTTGTGTTCAATCGTGCTATCGGAATATTCTCCTGTTTTACTTCCAAGGTGAACATCGCCTGTGCAGTATGGGATATAGATCCAAGACCAATCTGCGATTGGATTATCTGCATTGCGGAAATTTCCTATTCCGTATTGCTTGAGAGTATAGATATCGAAGCCCTGCTCGCCTATTTCGGAGCCTATGCTTGGGTCATCATCGTGAACGGTCTGCTTGAATGTGCCACCTACTGTATCACAACTTTGGTCCTCCCAACAAGCACCACCGCCTTGGAAATACAGTATCACGCGTGACGGGTCGGCGTCGCGACTCCAGAAGGTCCAATCCGAACCGTCCGAGCACTCGCATCCTTCGCCTCCATCGTGCTCAACCCAATTGATTCCGTATTCTGAAATCCATGGGATTTCGCATGATTCATCGTCATCGGTTGCAGTTTCATCGTAATTGTAAGCCTCAGGATTTGTGCAGCCGGCGACTTCGTCAAAATCGTAGATTCCATCGCCATCAGAGTCGGGATAGACGCATGAGTCGTCATCTTGATCGGCTGTCGCGTCGAAATTGCTTGCAAGTTCATCTGTGCATCCCTCGATTGCTTCAGGTTCAGCCTCTCCGATGCAACCAGCTAAGAGCATCGATAGCACAAGAAGAATCGCTGTTTTTCGAGTGTTTCTTCCATCCATCGGTTCGGCGAATTAGACATAGGATTTGAATAAACCCTATTTTGGGGCTTAATTACTGGCTACGACTACTTTTGCCGGCCTCAGAACACGGTCGTGGAGCATGAATCCGGATTCGATCTCTTCGATGACGGTTCCCGCAGCTTGTCCATCGGGGGCAGGGATCGTTGCGATTGCTTCCATTTGAGTTGGGTCGAAGGCGGCACCAACGGTTTCGACTCGGGTGACTCCTTCGGTTTCGAGGGCGTTCTTGAGAGAGTCGAGAGTCATTCGAACGCCCTCTGTGATTGCCTCGTTGTCGCCATTGCCATTGCTCAGAGCCTTTTCGAGGCCATCGATTGCAGGGATGATTTTGCTGGCGAGGCCTGCTGCTCCGAATCGAATCGCCTCAGCACGGTCGCGCTGGCCTCGATGTCGTGCGTTCATTGTCTCTGCTCGCGCATATTGTAAATCGCTGAGTAATTCTGCGACCTTCGCTTCTAGCAATGCCATTGGGTCTTCGGGCTCGACCTCCACCTCGACCTCGTCGACAGGCTCAACCTCACCCGACTCATCCTCTGGCATGGGTGAGTGGTTCTGAGCGCCCTTCAAGAATCCAATGGTCGGAGAGGCTCGTCCTTTGCTCATTCGAGGTAGAAGTATTCACCACTCGCTTTCTGCTCTCGGTCCTTGCGACTGCCTCGCTTATTGATTCGCGGCCGGTGAGATTCGTGGTCGCGACGGAAGGTGACATCGACATCTTCGAGGAAGCGATTCATTCCCTTCCGTAGCGACATCGGCCCGACTGCATTTCCGTGAGAGCCTCCTTCACCATCAAAGACGAGAAGAGAATCGCTAACGATGTCGATGAAGTAGATGTCGTGATCGATGACCATCGCCGCCTTCTCATTACTTTCCATAGTGCGGCGGATTGCCTTCGCAGCTTCCATTCGAGCATTTGCATCGAGGTGGGCGCTCGGCTCATCTAGCAAGTAGAGGTCTGCTTCCTTACCAAGGCAAATCGCGATACTGACCGCCTGCAACTCTCCACCGGAGAGTTTCTTAGCCCGCAATTCAAGCAATTGGTCGACTTGCAGCGGACGAATCACTTGAGTGTGGAATTCGCCGCTGCGCCACTTAGCACCTAGTTCCGTATCGAGCCAATCTTGTACGCTGCCATCGAAATCGGTTCTGACGTGTTGCGGCTTGTACGAGACGCTAGCTTCCATCGTGCACCAACCCTGATCGGGTTCCATCTCGCCTGCAATCATTCGAACCATTGTGGTCTTTCCAGTGGCGTTCGGTCCAACCACACCTACGACCTCGGCGCTTCGCACTTTTCCTTCGCCGGTTTTGAGATGGAAATCACCCAGAGTCTTCTCCATGTCGCCCCACGAAAGGATGGTCTGTCCTACTCCCTCACCTCGCACACGTCCGCGCAGGAATTGAATCGGTTTGTCGCGGATTCGCACGTTTTCTTCGGGAAGGAATCCGTCGAGATAGGCGTTGATTGCGGTCCGCGTCGAGCGAGCTGGAGTGAATATTCCGAAGGCAGCTCTCTCGCCATAAACAACGTGAAGCAAATCACAGAGCACATCGAGAATTGCCAAATCGTGCTCGACCACAAGTATTCGCTTACCGCGCTCAACCATTCCTTGGATGATACCCACGACACGCATGCGTTCGTGAATGTCAAGGTAGGACGATGGCTCGTCGAAGAAGTAGACATCGGCTTCCTTGAGAAGAGTAGCTGCCATTGCCACTCGCTGCAATTCTCCTCCAGACAATTGACCCAGAGTTCGATCCAAAATGTGGTCGATGGCTAGTAGTTCAGCATATTCCTGCATTTCGCCGCGGTCATCGACGCGTTCCAGCAATTCGCGGGCTTTTCCTTCGAAGATTTTCGGGAGCTTGTCGATGTATTGTGGCTTCACAGCAATCTTCACACCTTCCTCAGCGACCATCGTCAGATAATCGCGCAACTCTCCGCGCGGGAATGATTCGATGATTTCGGTCCAGTCACGCGAGTCGATGGTCCAGTCTCCAAGATTCGGCCGCAGTGCGCCCGAGAGCAGATTAATCGCGGTCGACTTCCCCATCCCGTTCGGTCCGAGGATGCCCACGACTTGTTCCTCGCGAGGCGCGGGCAGACGGAATAAGCGGAATCCATTCTCACCATATCGGTGAGTCATATCTCCGTCGAGTTCTTCGGGTAGATTTGTGATGATTAGTGCGTCGAATGGGCACTTGTTGACACAAATTCCGCAACCGATACACAGTGGCTCTGAAACCAATGGCTTGCCACTTGAATCATCGAGCACGATACACTCGATGCCATTGCGTACGGGAGGGCAAAAAGCCCAGCATTCCGCATTGCATTTCTTGGGCTGACAGCGATCCTCGAGCAGAACAGCGACCCTCATACATACTCCTCCTGTTTGCTCCGCCCGATAATCTTCCCTTGAGACTTGTCCAATACAAGCCGCTTCCCACTCAAAGAGCGAGGAAGCGGTAACGTGTGTACACGTAAGCAGCTAGAGTAATCTTCTCTGCCTTCGAAAGCTGTACGCGCTGAGTGAAAACATCGCCTTCACTCTTGTCGATTTTCTTTAGAATCGATTCGTAAAATGCCATCATTGCTGCGGGCGAATACCTTGACTGTCGGTCGAGCAGCGGTAGCAATTTGAACGCCTTATCTCGATAGGTCTCCGCCCGCGAGATGTACTCGTCGACGAATGGCTTCCATCCGGGGTGTTCGAGCAGGTCCGCCCCACTCTTCACATCCTGCTCGCTGATGCCGTAGCGGCGCAGGTCCTCCATAGGAAGGTAGATTCTGTCACGCTCTGCATCCTCAGCGACATCGCGAATGATATTCGTCAGTTGCATGAAAATCCCCCATGATTCCGAGAATTCGCGCGCCGCTAGGTCATCATAGCCGTAAATCTCGATGCAGACCAGTCCGACCGTAGAGGCCACGCGGTAGCAGTAGGAGTAGAGTTCCTCAAAAGTCTCGTAGCGGTTTTGGTGAAAGTCATCTTCCATTCCGCTAATCATGTCGTCTAAGAGCTGCCTCGGGATGTTGTAGCGGCGGATCGTGTCTTTGAGAGCAATGAAAATTGGGTCAGTCGAAGTGATTTGCCCATAAGCGGTTGAGAGCTTCTTTCGATAGTAGAACAGTTGTGACATCCGGTCGTCGTAATGGTCGCGGGCAACGACCGGGCTGCTTCCAGTCAAACGCTCAATATCGGCTCTGTACTCGATTGCTTCTGGATCGTCGGAAGAGCCTCCGGGGAATAAATCGACATAGTCTCCGTCGGCGATATCGTCGGCGCGCCGGCAGAAGGCGTAGTAGGCGCAGATGGCGCGACGCGCCTCGTTTGGAAGATACTTGAACGAGTGGTAAAAATTGCCAGCCTCGACGCGAGTTAATTCCTCGCAGTAATCGTAAGCGGTGTCAACCATGTATTCCGGAACATCGGTTTCTGACCAGATTGCAGCATCGATGTGCCCGAATGGATTGAGGAGTTCTCCTCGCGAGCCCAGGACTCCCATGAATCGAGCTCCTTCTCGAAGCGTCTCAAGGGCAGTAATCGAAATTGCTCGGGCCGCTTCACGAGTCATGCTGACTGCGGATCTTACGACCTCGATTCCCTCGGGCTGAACGTCAGGATCGACGAGAGAGATGCTACGCTCGAGGTCATACCGCACTCCCGTCGCGGGATCGGTTTTCGAGCGCTGTGACATGGTGATGCCTGACGCGAGCCCACATGGCTCGCACTTGAACCTCACCCTCGCGCGCGTGCAGGCCGCTTCAGCGGCCTTGGAGGGATTCTATGCAGGATTGGCCGAGGCTTGGGCAATTGGCCTCAGAGTTTCTTTCTGGCCTTCTCTGCAGCCTTGTTGAGAAGGCGATTTTCAAGGCCCTTGAAGCGTGTTCCGATAGCGCTCAGTGCAGCGATTCTCTTGATTCTGTTACGGCTAACCTTGATGCGCTCTCCGGCGTCGAGGACATTGCCTGTTCGGAGTAGCGAGAGAGTGTCCAGACCAATGGCTACTGGGAGGATACAGGCCATCCGAAGATTGCGGTGCTTTCGTGGAATCATGCGAATGTACCGGATGGCCGCCTCGTAATGGTCGCAGGCGAGGTCTAGATAGGAATCGTAGAGCGGTCGAAATGCTGAGATTGACTCGGGATTTCGCAGATCTTCATGAGTCAGACCAAATTCGGCAAGGCGCTGGCTCGGAATGTAGCATCTGCCTAGGGCGATGTCAGCAGGGATATCGCGCAGGATATTTGTCATTTGCAGAGCCTTTCCGAAGCGAATTCCAAGAGCGTCGAAAGTCGCTGTGTCTGTGATTCCGCCGTCGAGTTCGTGTAAGAGCGTAATCGCAGTCCAGAACTCGCCGACGCTACCAGCGACGCGGTAGGCATAATCATCCAATTCCGCGTCGTTCTCAAGAGTTGTCAAATCAGACCCCAAAGCTCCGAATCTTACGAGATCAAGACGCTGTCCTGAGATGATGACGTCAAGACATCGCTGTATCAGGACAGTATCCTCGGATGACATCGCACGGTAAGCTGCAATCACTGAATCGAGATTCTCAAGCAGCCTCTTCTCATCAGCATCCTCCTGAATAGAAGCTATGTCACTGAGGTCGACGGCTTCGTCATCAACGAGTAAACCACGATAGCCGTCGAGAGCTTCAATCAACGCCTCCGCATTTTCACTCTTGGAGTCGGCAATTGTGTCGGCAAGGCGAGCGAGCAAGTAGAGTAGTCCAACTTGGTCACGAACGGTGTTGGGTAGCGTTGTGAGAGTCAGATGGAATGAGCGTGATGTGGCTTTGAGTAAGCCATCGATGTGCGGATTGATTACTTCTGCCATCACTTCACCCGTTCCGGCCACTTTGGCTCATTTGTTGAGTCCTTCGCACTTCTGAGCATCTACCACTCCCTCCAACCCTCGGCTCCTCTTCGTGGTGCTTCAGGCCAGTCGGGCCACTCGGAGTCGTGCTTCCAGCCCCGGAATTCTGCAATGCCTCTCTGCTCAAGCAGGGCTGCTGCTGCGGTGAGCCCTGCCCTGCTCGCTCCCTCCATTGTGCTTGGCCAATCGATGTCTATCCAATCTCCGCCGAGTATGACCCCCTCTCCTGCGTCGAGCGGGTCTGGACGCAAGCGTTGGGCGCCGGTTCGCAGAGATGTTGTGGCGTGTTTGTTGCGGATGACATGGAATGAGTTGATTGCAGGTGCTTGTGGGAATGCGGTTGCGATTACTCGTTCATACTCGGTTTGGATGAGTTCGTCGTCCCAGTCGAGGTAAGGGTCGGCGTAGGATACTAGAACGCTCATCCAGTGTCCGGGTAGCCCCCCTCTCTCTCCATCATCGAGTTCTGCCGAACGGTCGAAGAGTGTCTGGATTATGGGTTCGTCACAGCAACTGACAAAATGTATTCCTTCGGGTAGAACTGGCCCTTCATGGAAGGCTTGGATAGCAATCCGTGCAGTGTTTCCTAGGTTTGCTAGATGATCGGCTACCTCATGAGATTCGGCACTTGCTCCGGAGCCGGTAAGCAATCTTGCTGTAACTGAACTCGGTGTACAGAGGATGACTGTTGATGCAGCAATCATTCCGTCTCTAGTGGTTACTCCTGTGACTCTTCCTGCTTCTCGGTAGAGTGAGGTCACTGGGGTTGAGACTTGGACTTCTACTCCGGCTGATGCCAGAGTTCTGCGCAGGGCTGGTGAGAGTGATTTTGCTAGGTCTGTGGTGAATGATCCGACGTCAAATGCATCGGCTCCGCCGAATAGTCCACACTTGAACAGGAATGCGGCTGATGCAGCGCTGGCTTGACTCGAATCGATGTTGAGGGTTGCACGGACAAGTGGGTCCCAGAATCTAGTGATTGATCGCTCGGTTTGGCCATTATCGCGCAGCCAATCGAGGAAGGTTGTGTCGTCTAGGCTGCGCCGGCGTTCCTCGTCCATTTTGTACAGTTCCTTGACCACTTTTTGCATGGCAATCTTGTCACCCAGTTTGAGGAAACTTACGTTGAGCAGTGATGCCGATAGGTGGTTGGGGGGTGGCAGATTTCCTGAGCGAATTGACGAGATTATGCCTTTTTCAACTTCGAGATAGGGTAGTTTTGTCTGCTTCTGTAGTTTGATGATGTCTCGAGCTTCGCATGTTGCGAGAAGTTGCAGGAATCGGCCGTAGATTCTGAATACGACATGCTGACCATTGTCTATCGGGCGGTCGATTGCAGGTAGTCGGGTACTCGTAACACGACCTCCGAGCATTGCTGATGCTTCGATGAGAGTGACACGTTGCCCTCTTCCTGCGAGTGCAAGAGCACAGGCGCTTCCGGCCAAGCCACCGCCGACAACGACCACTGGAGAATCCTGACTCACGGTGGTTGAGCCGCATCATCCGGTCTAAGACTCTGTGCGATACGATGGGGCGAGGAGTCGGTCTTCAGAGAAGACCGGCTTGTTCGAGAGCGACCTTGAGGACCGCTCCTATCTCTGAAGGGTCACGTGCGATATGGATTCCAGCCGCCTCAAAAGCAGC
>JAQXEV010000032.1 GCA_029250665.1 Candidatus Thalassarchaeaceae archaeon
ACCCAGGTTGTGGGGTGTAGAGGAGCAGGATAGGGAGCGGAAGCAATTGTCTGGTGATCTTGTATCGAAGTTCCAGTGGCGACAGTCGGCGGACTCCAACTCTGCCCTTCATTATCCGACCATTCTACCGTCATGCCTAGCAAAGCGTGCATATCGAACTTCATTATTCGGTCAGTCCATGGATCGACGTAGACATAAGGATCATTTGAATTCGCCACGGGAACTGTAGGTGGATTGTAGACATCCACACAATCATACTCAACAGTGCCAATCATCCCAATTAGTCCGGAACAGCGAACAATCGCTGTTGAGCCGCTTTCCCCGTTACCCCAACTAGTAACATACAGATTGTCGGCAGAGGTTATTCCAATAGTCGGCTCAAAGGTAGACATCCCAATTCCATAGTAGGTTCCGAGAGCACAAACGGGCGCATTGTCGCCGACCAATACATCAGTTCCATTGAAAATACTCGAGGTGGTAGTAGCATCGGTCGCATTCGCGTAATGATACCAAACATTGCTCGCAATACCTTCTGGGCAGAGAGTGTTGAATGCATTCTCCGGCTCCTCCAGAGGTTCATCTCCCCCACCGAAGCAGCCCGAGAGCATTGGAGCCAACATCAGCAACACGACTGCTGCGGTGGCACTGCGCATATTCCGCCGGCTTCGACTTGATACATCAGATGCTCGCATTCTCACATCTTCAATGTCGAGAAACCACCAGCAGGTAAATCGGGCAACTGAACAAGTTCTCCGTAAAGTGCTGGCCCAGTCATCAAAGTTCCAATCACAGCCTCTTGCGTGCCGGCCGCATTATGCGCCAGCGCAATCCAAGGCCGCCCTTCATCGTCCAACTCAACATCGATGAAATCGCCAAATCCCCCACACCTCACATTACCGCAATCTGAGGTATCATCCAAGGCGTCCTCGGGCATATTGACGACAACGCTTGTGATTAGAGGATTCTCCGCGAAGGCATCGGTCATCAGAGCCATGTATCCACCCCATCCGCAAGTTGAGGAATTTTCCTGTGTGGTGTTATTTCCTCCACCATTACAATCGTTGACCTCGCCGATATAGCCGACTACTACACGCCCTTCATCCCCAGCAAAAATTGTTGGAAAACCAGTCTCACTCACACCAGGAGCGGCCACCATCATCGGTTGTGACCAAGTCACGCCTTGATCGCGTGAGTAAGCATACCAAGGCATCTCGTCCGTTGAAATCCATGTGGCGTGAACATTCCCCCCCTCGTCAATCGCTACCGCTACCTCGTGAGAATGCCATCCTTGCTGCATCCCTACTTCGGTGGTTATCGTGTGCTCGCTCCATGTGTAGCCCCCATCATGAGAGGCGTACACCGCAGGCCCTTCACAGGAGGGATTCCCTCGATATATCGACCCATCAGACCCTCCGGCGACGTGCCCGTGAAGTCCTGAGCATTGATTTCCGAAACTCTCTGTTGGATAACCAAACTGCTGAGCGTCCCAGGTATGCCCTCCATCCAATGATCTGGAACACTGTGCGCCTGCTGCGGGCGAACCTGTGTTGATGCAGTAGACGTAGACAACATCACCCACGATGGCATTGGGGTGCGGCATCGAGGCTATGCTTTGGTGATCTTGTGGCACTGCATATCCATGTGTTGGGAAAGGAGTGCTCCATGTTTCCCCATCATTATCTGAATATTCGACATTAATTACCGCAAGAGCGTGCATATCAAATTTGACTAAACGGTCTGTGAATTTGTCAACATAAATGTAGGGATCGTTGGAATTTTGAGTTTGACCAGACCCCCCGTCGCCCCCTCCTACGAATGGACCCACATCTTCCCAAGTCTGCCCCTGATCGCGCGAGCGGATAATGTGAGTTCCATCGCCCAGCCCATTCCAATTAGTGAAGAAAATAGCTCCCGAACCAGTCACTCCAATGGTCGGTTCGAAAGTGTCGTACCCCGTTCCGTAATACGTTCCTTGCGCGAAGAACGGTGTGCTACCATCAGTTAGGTTCTGTGTGATATTGGCCGCAGCGACTGCGTCGGCGTCGGTTGCATCAATGGCGCCCGGAGATCCAACTGTACCTGGATAGTGATACCAAGTGGTAGTTGGGATTGCACCTTGGTCGAAGACAAATGGCCCTTCAGGCTCTGGTTCAGAGGCTTCGCTTCCGCCAAAGCAGCCGCTTATTGCGGGGGCGATGAGTAAGAGGCTGAATAGCAGCGCGACGCTCCGCATTGGTTTGGGGTCAGGCGCGTCGGTCTAAACTTGATGCGTGCGTTGCGTGGGTAGAGGAGTCAACTTTCCTCTCAATCCCAATTGTTCTCGAAGATTGAGGGAGTTGTATCGAGGATTGATTCCAAAGGCTCTCTCCATTCCATGTCGAGCTCATTCTCGGCAGGGCTCGCATCCCAGTAGAGTTTGTTCTTCAGATGCCTGCGAGCCCAGGAAACATCGATTTTCGGATGAAATACTGCTGCAATCAAGGAAAGCCAATATGGTGCAGTCCAAGTCACCCATTTTCGATTTGGGTGAGCGTTTTTCAGGGCCTTTGCCATTTCATTCATCATCATATCACCAGCGACTGTGAGGTAGCGCCCCTCATCTTCACCGCCGGTGAGCGCACGAACGTGAGCCTCGGCCACATCTCGAACATCGACAATAGAAACCTGCATTGGGAGATTAAGTGGCACATCACGCCGAATCATTGCCATCAGTAGGGCCAACGAGCCGCGCAGATGGCGTGGCGACATTGGCGGCCCGAAGACCATGCATGGGTGGATTGTGACGAGGCGAGGGCGAGCATCTTCCGGTTGCCCTGCGTGCCAATCACGTACTATGCGCTCGGCGCTTACTTTTGCAAGACCATACGGGTTAGCATCGAGAGTAGCATCATCCGCCCAAGTATCGGTTGTCAGTGTAGTACCGTCTTCCCAATCCATTGGTCGAATGGCAGCGGTCGATGATGTGTGGACGAAGCGTTCTACGCTTCCAGCCTTCTCAACCGCGGCAACGACATTCCTAGTTCCGACTACACTCGGGTCGACAATTTTGGTTTGAGGTTCTCGAGAGCGAATGATGACGCTGGCAGCGGTATGAATTAGATCAGTACAACCAGCGATTGCTACATCGACTGAATTTGTGTCGAAGAGATCCATCTCGACAATTTCCAGCGAGCCTCCTTCAGCCACTGTCAAGGCTCGCAAATGATCGACTCGTTCAGGATCCGAAGCGTCTCGAACCGTAGCCCGAACCGTTGCACCACGAGACAATAAGTTCGCAACCACATGGCTGCCAATATAGCCCGACGCTCCGGTGACAACCGTAACCATCGCATCGCGATGGACACCCACGCTTCAACCCTGACTCAAGCCAAGCCATCTGTCAGTTGTTCGAGTAAACCATCTAATTCTTCTTCATTCGGCATCAGAGCGGCTGCTTCCTGTGCCGCAAACAAGGCAGAAGTTGTCCGTCCCATTTCCAAATGGGCGCGTGCAAGATTTGCCCAAGCCGCCCCGCGCTCGCAATAATTCACAGAATTAATTGCACCCCGGAACCACTCGATTGCTCTCTCAGCCTCTCCTCTTTGGAGCAATGCCTCACCTACTTCGTTCCAGGAACCGCCGTAATTTGGATTTGTTTCAATTGCCCTTCTCTGCCAAGCCAACCCATCATCTTCGTCCTCAGAGAAAGTCATCCCAAGATAACAAGCGGCCTCAGGAGAAGGGCTCAATTGGAAAGAGGCGCCGTGATGTTCGGCCGCAACCCGAAGGATACCTAATCTCTGCAAAACATTCCCCATCCGAAAAAGATCCTGCGCAAGCACCTCTCGAAGTCCTACCTCAAAACCCGAGCCGTGAGTCGTAGCTTCGACCTCACTCCAAACTTCTTCAATCATGTCGAGCAAGGCGGCAGGCCCGAGTCGATCCCTAGTGGGGTCATCATTAGCGTGCATCCAAGCTGCCTTATTTGTGAGTGAAGCTCCAACTACAAATTCTGGAATTTCAATTAGCGGCGCTAAATCACATAGCGTCTGCGCTGCCTCATCCTGAATCATATCGACATTCCAAATCGCTAGCCATTGGGCTTGAAACTCCCCTTCGGCTTGCCGTGTGATTGTCTGCAGCACAGTCCCAGTCTCCTCGCCGATAGCCGCGACGGCAGTACCTTCGAAGGAAAGTCGCATCAGCAAGCCAATCGGGACCCGAGGCAAACCTCCGGTGACTAGAATTCGATCCCAACCATTCTCTGGTGTTCCCTTGTACGCATCAGAAAGCCCACACCATTCGATTTCACACCCCACAGCATCAGCGACGAGATTCAACCGCATTTCTTCCCAACGCCTGCGCAATTCTACACGCCTGCTATCGTTCACTTCGATGATGCGCAGGCGCCCAGCACCGAGTTGCATCAGCACCTCAGTCCACCAATTTCCGCGCGGCGCGATCATCATCACAGAATCGCCTCGCTCCAACTCAAGCATCTGAATTACTTGTGCAGTCTCGTAAATTCCAGGTAACAAAGAGTTGGGAGCACTGACGTCAGGCCACCACGGCATGCGCAGAGCGCTACTCTCGATATTCACACCTTCTTCACCTATCGGCAAAGGCAAGGCGTGGACCCCGCGTGGTGTGCGCATGAGCACATCACGCAACTCATCATCTTCTATCGCCCCCATGAGAACCAACCGCTCAACCGCCTCAACATGAGGCGACAACCCCGGCCATGTCCTTACTAGTGGGAGCGCATTCAAATCGCAGTCCGAACCATCCTGAACGTTCCAATCCTTCTCCACGTAGCGTAGTTCTCACGCATCCATTATTGAATCCCACCCCTCTTGGATGGGTCCACACATCATTTTCCTACCCTTGAGCGCAGTGGGCCACTCCTCCTTCCCTCTATTGGATAGATTATATCCCATTGAATGAGACAAGGAAACGCTCAATATCCATCTATTGTACGGAACATCATGGGAGTTTACGAACTAATGATGAAGGCAATGGAAGAAAGGGATGCGTCGCATTACACGAAGGTATTCCACGATGATTACGAATTCGTTCGCCACCAATCGGGGACCACTATGAATAAGACTCAGATGAGCGAGATGATGGTCAGTATGATGGCAAACACAAAAGTTGTGATTAGCGAATCTAGATGCATCTATGAGAACGACGAAATCCTCGTCGAGCACTCACTGATGGATTTTCCCGACGGCACTAGAGAGGCTGTGATGGCGGTGCACACCAAAAAGGACGGCAAGGTCATTCGAACTGAAACCGGCGCGACTCTAATTCAATGAGGATTTGGAACCAAATTATCTCAGCAGCTTCGGCAACAAAGTTCGGCTACAGAACCTACAACCAAACTAGGATTCTGTGTTGCCGCCACGAGATCTTCTCGTGTAGCCTCACCAGACAATACTAACACTCCATGAACTCCTGCCCGATCAGCCATTTCCATGTCCGTGTAGAGTCTATCGCCAACCATCGCGCATTGCCTCGGCTCGAGTCCGAGTTCCTCCACCTTATGCAGAATCATTCCAGCATTTGGCTTACCCGTTACGTGCGCCGGCTTGACTCCAGTCGTCGCTTCAAATAGCGCCATGTAGGCGCCAGTGTCTGGTAAGCCCCCATCTGGAGAAGGGCAGACCATATCCGGATGGCTTACCACCAGCGGAACACCACGATGCATCAACACGCTCGCGCGAGACAATTTCTCGTAAGTAATCTCAGTATCATAACCCAAAACGACGTACTGCGGGTCTGCAGATTCAGTCGAAACGCCCGCTTCCTCTAGCATCTCTCTCATCCCTTCAGTCCCAACAAGATAGGTTTCCGTAACCTCTTCACCATCTAACCAAGCCAACAAATCGTGAGTCGAAAGCAGAACGTCATCGGCAGTTGCCGGGATTCCCATGCCGTCCAGCTTCGCAACATATTGCTTGACTGAGCGACTCGAATTATTTGAAAGGAAATAACGCTTAATTCCGGCCTCCTCGAGTCGTGCTAAAAAGTCCAGAGAACCCTCGATCAGGGTGTCTCCAAGGTAGATAGTCCCATCTAAGTCAAGGAAAATTGCTTTGATTCCAGCCAGAGTTTTGTCGAGCGTCATCAAATCACCTACGGAAGCACGATTGTCTTGAACAGGAACCATGGATTCCACAAGACTTGCTGAGTTTCTTTACTCGCGATCATCTCCGACATCAACTCGCCGATGGCCGGTTTCCTCGATGCCTTTCCAACCACCAAATTACACAGACGCTTCCATTTCATCATCCGCTGCAATTTCGTCGAATTGGTCAATTCTTTGCCCAGGGTTTCCCAAAGTTCAGTCATGTAGTCGACCGCGCTACTTTCTGGAAATCCTTCTGCGTGCGCGACTCGGTCGAAGTGCGCGCTAGTCATCTTCGCTGAGAGCAGCGCGTTTCCTATTCCTTCGCCGCTGAAGGGGTCAACAAGGCTCGCCGCGTCTCCAACAGTCATTGCACCGGCCATTGCATTACGCCGTGGCTGGTAGGATGGAGCCTTCTTCCTCGGTGAGCCGAATGGAAGTTGCCAGCCTTTGGCCGAACCCTCCAACATCTTTGCATTAGCAAATCGCTTACTGAACCGAGGATGCTCTTTGATGACCCATTCCTGGATTTTCTTGAGTGATTTTTTCATTCCTTTCTGCTTTCGTTGTTCGGAAATCAGCATACCTATTCCAACGTTGACGAGTCCGTCACGGACAGGGAAGAGCCAGAAGTAACCGGGCAAAACCTCGTCGATGAAGTGAATTTCAATCGGCCCCTCTCCACCATCTAGGCCCTCGACGCCCTCCCAATACTCGCGGTAACCTCCGCAAAAGTGCTCGTCGTCGCGCAAGGGTTCGTTGTGTATTTCCTTAGTGATGGCGCTGGCTACTGGGCAATTGTAGCCGCCTGCGCCAATGGTCACTCGTGCGGTGAAGGCAAGCTCGGGACCATCACCTCTCTTTCCGCCTGCTTTGCCACGCACTCCAGTAATACGGGCGGAATCCCCCTCACCTTCGTGAGTGACTTCCAGTACGCTGAAACCTTGGATAACTGAGCCTCCGTGTTCGCGAACGATCTGCTGGGCGCGATAGAACATCAGCCAGTCGAATTGCTTGCGCGGTAGTGCATAGCCAGATTGCAAGCCTTTGGCGGCATAGGCTTCCTTCGGCAGCATTACTCGGACTTCGGAACCGTTTGTGCTGCCGAAGACGATTGAGTCGACAACGTAGTGAGGAGTAGCGTCTACTAAATCGAGAACGCCAAGTTCCTTGGCGTGAGAAAGCGATTTTCCACCAACAGCATCGCCACAGACCTTGTCTCTCGGCCACACTTCTTTCTCAATCAGCAATACTTTGCAGCCGTTCATTGCATTGTATGCTGCAGCCGCAGAACCGCCTGGACCTCCACCCACAACAATGACATCGAAGTCGCCCCCATTATCGGGCACTTCGCCGGTGTCGATTGGTTGTGTGTAGTCAATCACAGTAGCACCGCAGAACCGTCGAGTGTCGTCGGGCATTCAAACTTCTCCATCGAATTGATTGCCACGTACGCGGGCAGATAGACATGACCGATGGGGGCATAACTCGGCATAACTCAACGAGTAAGGCGCACTTCACCAGTTAGCCAACCAACTCGCTGGCCCTTCAAAATCATAGAAGGAGACCATAGTCTGAGTATGCCCCATGCCTTCGATAGAGGATAATCTGTCGAGAATAGAATCTCCTAGGTCCTCCATATCTCGAGCAACAACCTCGATAACGAAATCCCATTGTCCTGTAACGATATGACAACTCTTCACGAATTCGAGGTTACAAATCTCATTCGCGACTTCGCGCCGATCAGTCAACCCCCGATCTCCATGCCAATTCGCTAGAATGAAGGCATTCAACTTCCAACCCATCTCATCAGCTCCCATCTCGACAGTAAATCTGCGAATCAGCCCCTTCTCTTGCATTCGCCGAATTCTATCGTAAACGGTGACACGAGGTATGTCCAATTCGGTTGCTATCGATTGAGTACTTCTTCGGGAATCTCCTCTCAAGATATCCATGATCCGACCGTCCTTTTCGTCCAGTTCGTCCATCGCCATGTCTTACTTTGTAGTGTCGGCTCTATTTCAACAATACCGACAAAACGTCGGAATTAAATGAAATACTCGTCAATTTACCGACGTTTTTTCCAGATGTTCGGCGTTCAGTTGATTTCCACCCCCTTCTTCGGGGGGTCATGAACGAGAAACATTCCGACAAGGAATTCGCAACCCGCGCGGTTTGGTCAGGCACACAGAATGTCGAAGGAGCAGCAGTCACCCCCATCTTCCTTTCATCTACATACCAACTTACGGATGAAGCCTATGCTGGCTGGGCTGCCGGCGCTCAGCACACAGCCCTCTATTCGCGCCTTTCAAGCATCAACTCAGAGGGTGTAGCGATGAAACTCGCCCAGCTCGAGGGCGCTGAAGATGGCGAGACATTCGCTAGTGGAATGGCAGCCGTATCGACCACTCTAATGGGTCTTCTATCAAACGGCGACCACATGGTTGCCAGTGCTGATTGCTACGGTGGAACTTACGGCCTCATGACCGAAGATCTGCCGCGCTTCGGTATCGGAGTAACGATGGCCGACATGCGAGACCCATCATCTTACGAGGCAGCCATCCAAGAGAATACCAAGATTCTCTACGTAGAGACAATCACCAACCCAGTAATCAAGGTCTGCGATCTCGAAGCGATGGCTGCTATCGCCAAAAAGCACGGACTAATCGCAATAGTCGACAATACATTCGCTTCACCATACGCCTGTAATCCAATCGATTTTGGCTTTGATCTGGTTATTCACTCAGGCACAAAGTACCTCGGCGGACACTCAGACCTCATCGCCGGGCTAGTAGTCGGTCGCAAGGACCTCGTTGCTGAAATATTTCCAAAGAAGGTTCACTTTGGCGGCGCAGCCGACCCACACATGTGCTACATGCTCGAGCGAGGCATGCGAACTCTCCACGCGCGCATGCCGCTTCATACAGCGAATGCAGCCGAACTCGCTCGCCGTCTCGAAGCTCACGAGATGATTGATTACGTCAATCATCCAAGTCTTCCATCAAGCCCCGATTACGAGGTTGCTCAGCGCATCATTCCACGAGGAACGGGCATGATGGCATTCGTCGTCAAGGGCGGCGACGAAGCGGCTTTGAGCTTCATGAGGAATCTCGACATAATTTTCGAAGCGACCAGCCTTGGCGGGGTAGAGAGTCTCGTCGAGTGCCCATTCAA